>NZ_JBFTOB010000016.1:0-145222 GCF_056397765.1 Caulobacter sp. 05L422
AATACACGCGCTTTGTCCCCGTTCGACGCCGACGGCGGGCGGGGCCTGCAACGCCAGGCTCCCCGGACACGCTGAAGTAACCCCCTCCAGCCCAGTCCCGCTCGATCGCCCCCCGCCGCCGCATCGGTCGCTGGCCTTGCGCCCTTTCCCTGCAACGAGGTGAGATCAGGATACGGGCGCCGCGAAAGGGTGAGGACCAAATCGGGTCGAGAAAGTTCAGAGCGTTGAAATCGCGGGGCTTCATCCGCTGGACGCCGAGCATGGACGCCTCTTGAACCCACCCTCTCCCTATGGAGAAGGGCCAAGGAAGGCGCCGCCACGGGCATCAAATCCCTAGAAAATGGGACCACATCCCATATGATGATTTCCGGCGCCGCGAGAGCGCGATACGGAGGAGACCGTCATGCGCCATGGGATCGATCGACGCGCCCTGGGCGCCGGGTTGCTGGCCCTGCCGCTGGCGGGCGTCGCCCACGCCGCCGTCCCGGCGTCCGGCGCTCGTCCCGGCCCCTTCCTGATCGGCGCGGACATCACCTGGGTCCCGCAGGACGAGGCTGACGGCGCGACCTATTTCGCCGGCGGTCGCCGGCGGGACATCCTGGCCATCCTGGGCCAGGCCGGGTTCAACGCCGTCAAGCTGCGGGTCTTCGTCAATCCGGAGAACGGCTATTCGAAGGGCCGCTCCGACGCCTTCGGCGCGCCCTGGGCCGGCCTGGAGCAGACCGTGCGCATGGCCAGGCGGGTCAAGGCGGCGGGCATGCACCTGACGATCAGCTTCCACTACAGCGACAACTGGGCCGACCCCCAGAAGCAGGCCAGACCGGCGGCCTGGGCGGGCCTGCCCCTGTCCGGCCTGGCCAAGGCCGTGGAGGACCACACCCGCCAGGTGCTGACCGCCCTGAACAAGGCCGGAGCGCCCGCCGACATGGTGATCGTCGGCAACGAGATCACCTTCGGCCTGCTGTGGCCCGACGGCCGCGTGCCCGCGGCCGCCCCGACCGGCAATCCCGCCACCGACGCGGTCCACCTGAACGTTCCCGACGCCGGCGGGTGGGACAATCTGGCGGTGCTGCTGAAGGCGGGGCTGGCCGGCGCCCGCGAGGCCGCGCCCACGGCCAGGACCTCGCTGCACAACCACCTGGGCCGCCACTGGGCGATTGTCGAAGGCTGGATGGACAACCTGCTCAGCCGGGGCCTGATCTTCGACGCCACGGGCTTCTCCTGCTATCAGCAGGCCGCCGAGGGCGACTGGGAACGCACGTTCACGAACTTCGCCCGACGCTATCCGGACCACGGCCTGTTCGCCGCCGAATATTCCAGCCGCAAGCGCTATGTGAACGACCTGGTCCACGCCGTGCCCGGCCGGCGCGGCTGGGGAACCTTCATCTGGGAGCCCACGCGCCACCAGGAGGCCCTGTTCGACCAGGACGGCCATAACGCCGGCGAGGGGCCCAAGCCCAACCTGCTGTCCCAGGGGATCAACGCCGCCGAGGCGCCCGGCGCGACGATCCCCGGCGCGGCGCCCCCGCCGCCCAGGCGCGAGCCCGAGCACCACGGCGGACGCTACGACGCCAACGCGCTGGTGGACCTCTATCCGGCGATGGCCCGGGACTACGGGCGCTAGGCGAGCACAACCCCAGACAGTTCGGTGGAGGAAGCGCATGGCTTCACATTCAAGCAAGTTCGCCGCGGCGGCCGCCCTGTGTCTTCTCTTCCATCAAGCCTTTCCTAGCGAGGCGAAGGCGCAAGGCGCCGCTGTCGCGGTCGCCGGACTCGACGTCGTGCCGACGCTCGGGCCCAAGCCCTTCATCGACTATTTCAAGCCGATGCCGCGCGGCGAACTTTCCACGACGGCCTGGGGAACAAGGGAGGTCGGCCCGCGCGACCAGGGCAATGGTCTCGAAGATACGAAGATGGCTCGGTGGAATTATTGGGACGGCCAGATCCTGAAGGGCCCCGACGGCAAGTACCGGATGTTCGCGAGCCGGTGGGACCAGGCGCTCGGCCACAAGGCCTGGGGGGAATCCCTGGCGGTCAGCGCGGTCAGCGACACGCTGTTCGGACCGTATCGCGACCAAGGTCTGACCTGGCCCGACAATCAGGGCGGCCGGGGCCACAACGTCGTCGCCCTGCGAATGCACGACGGACGGTACGCCGTCGTGGTGAGCGAGACGCGCGGCGGCGACGTCTTCGTTTCGGACTCGATCGACGGACCCTGGCGGCAACTGGGCGCGATCGCCCTTGATCAGAGCCGCTTCCAGCTGGTGAAGACGCCGGGCGACGTCGCCGTGAGGGACGATCCGGCGGCGAAGCCCGCGCGTCCCGCCAATTTCAGCGTCATGCTGCGTCCGGACGGCGCCTATCAGATCGTTCCGCGATCAGGGCAGATCCTGATCAGCAAGAGCGGCGTTCTCGGCCCCTACGCCGTGATGGGAGACAGCGTCTATCGGGGTCTGGGAGGGATGCCCCAGGGCGACATGCGCGCTTTTGAAGATCCCGTCGTGTGGTTCAGCGGAGGCTGGTATCACATCGTCGTCAATCACTGGCGCGAGCGCCGCGCCTACCATCTGATCTCGCGCGATGGGATCACGGGGTGGAAGGTCCAGGGACTGGCCTACGAACCCGGCGCCGATTTCATTCGATATGCCGATGGTGCGCTGAACCACTGGAACAAGCTGGAGCGGCCGGGCGTGGTCATCGACAAGGGCCATGTCGTGGCCATGACGTTCGCCGTGGTCGATACGCCCAAGGACGATCAGACGGGCGACAACGGGCATGGAAGCAAGATCATCGTCGTGCCGTTCGACGGTGCGGCGCTGGATCGGGATCTCGCCAAGTTCTAGGGAAACCTGTGCGCGCTACGCCGAGATCGCGTGCAGCTCCGCCGCGTGGGCCCGCAGCCAGCGCCGGTGCGGCGCGGGATCGCCCGACAGCTTTTCGCACAGGGCCCAGAAGCGAGGGCCGTGATTGGCCTCGATCAGGTGGGCGCATTCGTGGGCGACCACGTAGTCGGCGACGTCGAACGGGGCCAGCACCAGCCGCCAGCTGTAGCGGATCGCCGCCGGATGGCCGGGGCGGGCCGGGCGGCACGAGCCCCAGCGAGCCTTGGGGTCGGCGATGGCCACCGAGGGCATGGGACGGCCCAGGGCGGCGGCGTGGTGGGCGGTGCGCTCGGTCAGGCGGGTCAGGGCCTCGCGCTTGGCCAGGCGGATGATCTTCAGGGACCATGTGCTGTCGTCGGGCGCGATCAGCGCGTCGTCCGTCATCTTGGGCCGGCCGGCGCCGACCTCCAGCCGGTAGGGCTTGCCCAGCAGGCGCAGGATGCCGCCGGGGGCGATGACCTGGCGGTTGGGCAGGGCGGCCAGCTGGCCCGCGATCCACTCGGCCTTCTCGTGGGCGAAGGCGACGGCTTCGGACAGCCGGCGCGGGGTGGGGGCCAGGGCCACCACCTCGGACTTGGCCCGGTCGACCCGCAGCGAGATCCGCCGCGCCCGGCCGTCGACCTTCAGCCGCACCGCGCAGCCGCGCACGTCCAGCCGGTCACCGTCGGCGTAGCGCTGCGGGCGGAAGAGGTTCATGTCCTCTAGATCGCCCTTGGCCGGGAGTCGCGCAAGGTCCTCCCCCCGCGGGGGAGGCGCGCTAGCCGAAGTTCGGGTCGCTCTTGAGGATGAAGTCGCGGACCCGCGGATAGATCTCCTCGCGGAACCGGCGGCCGTTGAACACCCCGTAATGGCCGACGTTCGGCTGGACGTAGTCTTCCTTCATCGCCTCGGGGATGGCCGAGCACAGGCCGTGGGCGGCCTGGGTCTGGCCGATGCCGGAGATGTCGTCGTTCTCGCCCTCCACCGTCATCAGGCCGATGTCGGTGATCAGGTCGGGTCGCACCAACTGGCCGCGATGGGTCAGCTCGCCCTTGGGCAGCAGGTGCTGCTGGAAGACGATGTCGATGGTCTGGAGGTAGAATTCCTCGGTCAGGTCCAGCACCGACAGGTACTCGTCGTAGAACTCCAGGTGCTTGTCGGCGCTGTCGCCGTCGCCCTTCACCAGGTCCTGGAAGTAGCGCTGGTGCGCGTCCTGGTGCTTCTGGGCGTTCATGCTCATGAAGCTGGCCAGCTGGACGAAGCCCGGATAGACGCGCCGGCCCATGCCCGGATAGGGCGGGGGCACGGTGTAGATCATGTTCGACTGGAACCAGGCGAAGGGCTTTTCCTCGGCCAGGTTGTTGGTCACGGTCGGCGACAGGCGCGCGTCGATCGGCGAGCCCATGAAGGTCATGCTGGCGGGACGCGACGGGTCGCCGTCTTCGGCCATCAGGGCGGCGGCGGCCAGGACCGGCGGGCCGGGCTGGCAGACGGCCACCACGTTGGGACGCGGACCCAGCACCCGCAGCATGTCGCGGATGTGGTCGATATAGTCGTGGAAATCGAAGCGGCCCTGCAGGACCGAGACCTCGCGGGCGTTGATCCAGTCGACGACGAACACGGCGTGGTCGGGCAGGAAGGCCTCGACCGTGCCGCGCAGCAGGGTCGCGTAGTGACCCGAAAGGGGCGCGACGATCAGCACGGCGGGATCCAGCTGGAACTTGCCGGCCCGGCGCATGTCGGCCATGTCGCGGTCGAACTGGATCAGCCGCGCCCACGGGCTTTCCCAGACCACGGTCGGGCGCACCCGCACGTCGACCTGGCCGACCTTGACCGTGTCGATGCGCCAGTCCGGCTTGCCGTAGCGGCGGGTGACGTTCGAGAACAGGTCGGCGCCGGCGTGGATGCGTCGGCCAAGATCGCTCTCGGCCGCCGGATTCAGGGGCGAGCCCCAGAAGTCGCGGGCCGCGCGGGCGGCGAGGCGCAGGGGGGTCGAGGCGTAAAAGCTTGCCTCATGCAGGGCGTACAGCATGGCGCATCCAGTATGTTGCGATGCAGCATAACACGCCAAGCCCTAACAAGGTACAGACTTCCGGTAGCGGTGCAGCGTCGCGGCCGCCCCTCCGCCTAGCGCCGGCCTTCCATCGAATCCTTGATCTGCCGGGCGATCTCCTCGGGCGGCAGGTTGTAGGCGATGACCTTGTCGAACCGGCCCTTGGGATCCATCAGATAGATCGCCGTCGAGTGGTCGACGCTGTAGTCCGGCCCGTCGCCGACCTGCTTGTAATAGGCCCGGTAGGACTTGGCGGCGGCCGCCACCTGCTGCGGCGTGCCGGTCAGGCCGACGATGTTCTTGGGCAGGGTCGGGCCCGACAGGAAGGTCTTCAGCTGTTCGGGATTGTCGCGGCCGGGGTCGACCGAGATGAAGACGATCTTCAGATCCTTGGCCTTGGGACCAAGCTGGTCGCTGGCGGCGGCCAGGGCCTGCAGCGTGCCGGGGCAGACGTCAGGGCAATAGGTGAAGCCGAAGAACACCGCGTTCCACTGGCCCTTCAGCGTCGCCTCGGTGGTCGGCTTGCCGTTCTGGTCGACCAGCTGGAAGGGTCCGCCCACCAGGGACGGCGGCGGGGCCTTGTCGAAGACCCCCGCCCTGAAGATCAGCACGCCGGCCACCAGCACGGCCAGGATACCGGCCAGAATCGCGAACAACCGATGACGCGGCATGGGCGTTGAACCTTTCGCTCTCGCCAGGGGGGAATTTCTGGCCTTAAGGTGCGACATGGCTGACGCGTCTCTGAAGAATGCGCCGCATAGTTCGCCTCGAACGGGGCTCGATAAGCCTGACGTCGAGGCGGCGCAAGACGAGGACTGGTCCTGGGCGGGTCCCGGGCTGCGTCGCGGACGCTTAAGGGTTCGCACCCTGATCGCCCAGCGCTGGCTGATGGTGGTCGGCCAGACGGTCGCCGTGCTGGTCGCCGGCCTGGTCCTGGACCTGAAGATTCCCTACGCCCTGTGCTTTTCCCTGATCGCCATGTCGGCGTGGCTGAACGTGTTGATCGGCCTGGCGTTCGGCGGGCAGCGGATGGCGCGCGAGGGCGAGGCCACGGCCCAGATCGCCTTCGACACCCTGCAGCTGGCGGGGATGCTCTACCTGACCGGCGGGATCATCAACCCGTTCTCCCTGCTGCTGATCGCCCCCGTCACCCTGGCCGCCGCCACCCTGCCCGCCCGGTTCGCCGCGGGGATCGGGGCCCTGGCCGTGGCGGCCTGCCTGGTCCTGGCCTTCTTCAACCTGCCCTTGCCCTACCGGCTGTCGGCGGGACCGGGGCCCGTGCCCGGCGGCCTGACCCTGATGACGATCATCCTGTCGCGGGTGCTGGGCATCGCCCTGACCGGCGCCTACGCCTGGCAGGCGGCGACGGAATCGGCGCGGATGGAGCTGGCGCTGAACGTCACCGAGACGGTGCTGGCCCGCGAGCAGCGGCTCTCGGCCCTGGGCGCCCTGGCCGCCGCCGCCGCCCACGAGCTGGGCACGCCCCTGGCCACCATCTCGGTCGTGGCCCGCGAGATGGTCCGCAACGCCCCCGACGAGCAGACCCGCGAGGACGCCGAGCTGATGATCGGCCAGGCGGCGCGCTGCCGCGAGATCCTGGCCCGGCTGACCGAGATGCCCGAGGCCAAGGACGCGGTGCACGAGCGCATCAGCCTGGTGCAGCTGGTCCACGAGGTCATCGAGCCGCACATGATCCACGGCGTCCGGGTCGAGGCGGTGGTCAACGGTCCGCCCGGCGATTCCGCGCCCGACATCTGGCGGCGGGCCGAGATCCTCCACGCCCTGACGACGATCGTCGAGAACGCCGTCGACTTCGCCCGCGCCGAGGTGATCGTCGTCGCCCGCTTCGACACCCGCGCCGTGGTGATCGAGGTCCGGGACGACGGGCCGGGCTTCTCGCCCGAGATCCTGGCCAAGCTGGGCGAGCCCTATGTCACCTCGCGTCCGGGGGCAGAGGGCTCCAGGACGGGCCACATCGGCATGGGCCTGGGCTTCTTCATCGCCAAGACCCTGTTGGAACGGACTGGGGCCACGGTGGATTTCAGGAACGGACGGCGTGGCGGCGCGGTGGTCGCGGCGCGCTGGCCGAGGTCGGCGCTGGAGGCGCCGGCCATCATCGGAGCAAGCGAGCTGTAATGAAACACTTGCGACACTCGGCAATTGGGCAACAAGATGGCTCGCTCGTGGCCCGGTTGAGTGTCGGCGTTGGGAGGCGCTGAATTTCATGGCGGATATCGGTGAAATGGTCGCGGCCTTGCCCGACAAATCCCTGCTGCTTCTCGACGACGACGCGCCCTTGCGCACGCGCCTGGGTCGAGCGCTCGAACAGCGCGGATTTGCGGTGACGCTCTGCGCCTCGGTCGCCGAGGCGATGAGCGCCCTGCGAACCTCAGCCCCCGCCCACGCCGTGCTGGACATGCGGCTGGAGGACGGCACCGGCCTGAAGGTCGTCGAGGCCGTGCGCGACGTCCGACCGGACGCCAAGGTCATCATGCTGACCGGCTACGGCAACATCGCCACCGCCGTCGCGGCGGTGAAGGCCGGGGTGATCGACTATCTCTCCAAGCCGGCCGACGCCGACGACGTGGCCCGCGCCCTGCTGGCCGCCAAGGGCGACGCCCCGACCCCGCCCGAAAATCCGATGAGCGCCGACCGGGTCCGCTGGGAGCATATCCAGCGGGTCTACGAGATGTGCGGCCACAACGTGTCCGAGACGGCCCGGCGGCTGAACATGCACCGGCGGACCCTGCAGCGGATCCTGGCCAAGCGCGCGCCGCGGTAGACGCACAGGCCCTCCCCCTGTGGGGGAGGCGATCGCGAAGCGATCGGTGGGGGGAGTCTTAGGATCGTCGATCCTGGAGCTGGCCGCCCGCCGATCAGTCCCCCCACCGTCGGCCTGCGGCCGCCACCTCCCCCACGGGGGGAGGTCGGCTCGTTTCACATCGCCGAAATGCCGCCGTCCAGCTTCAGCTCCGCGCCGGTCATGAACTTGCTCTCGTCGCTGGCGAGGTACAGCACGGCGTTGGCGATGTCGTTGGGTTCGCCGATGTGGCCCAGCGGGATCTGGCGGCCCAGCTTGGCGTGGGCCTCCTCCTTGCCCAGGCGCTGGCTCAGCGGGTCGAGGATCGGCGTGTCGATGAAGGTCGGGTGGATCGAGTTGGAGCGGATATCCAGCCCCATCTTGGCGCAGTACAGCGCGATGTTCTTGCTCAGCAGCCAGACGCCGGCCTTGGAGGCGTTGTAGGCCGGCGAATTGTGGTTGGCGATCAGGCCGGCGATCGAGCTGATGTTGACGATCGAGCCCGGCTGGTGGGCTCGCATGTATTTCAGCGCGTGCTTGGCCCCCAGGAAGACGCTGTCGACATTGATCGACATGATCTTCTTCCAGAGGTCGAACTCCATCTGCTCCAGCGGCCTGTCGCCCGCCACGCCGGCGTTGTTGAGCAGGACCGAGATGCCGCCCATGGCCGCGTCGGCCTTTTCCAGCGCCTCGATCCACTGGTCTTCCTGGGTGACGTCCAGGGCGAAGGCGAAGGCCGTGCCCGCACCGTGGGCGGCGTTGATCTCGTCGGCCACGGCCTGGGCCCCGGCGACGTTGATGTCGGCCAGGCTGACCTTGGCGCCTTCCTCGGCCAGCCGCCGCGCGGCCGCCGCGCCCAGGCCCTGGGCCCCGCCGGTGATGAAAGCCTTCTTGCCGGCGACCCGGCCCGTGCTCTGCGCCATTTGCGGCGTCCTCCCGATTATAATTCAAACGATAGTTTGAACCGGAAGGGCGGCGGGCGGAAGGGGGAAACGCCGTGCGTCCTTCGAGGCCCGCTGTGCGGGCGCCTCAGGATGAGGAGATCAGTGCTGAATTCCTCATCCTGAGGCGCGAGGCGGAGCCGAGCCTCGAAGGACGCACGGCGCTAGGCGATCTCGTCCATGAACTTCGCCATCTCCACGTCCAGCGCGCTGACCCCGTCCGCGTCATGCGTCGTCAGCACCACCTCGACCCGGTTGTAGACGTTGAACCACTCCGGATGGTGGTCGAGCTTGTCGGCCTTCAGGGCCACGCGGGTCATGAAGCCGAAGGCGGCGTTGAAGTCGGCGAACTTGAAGGTCTTGCCGATCGCGTCCTTCTCGGACACGGCGGCCCAGCCTTCGAGTTGCGAGAGGGCGGCGACGGCGCCGATCTTGGCGGGGCGGGACATGGACGGCTCCTGCGAGGGATTTCCCCAGTCAGAACGCCAAACCGGTCGCCGCCGCAAGGTCCTCCAGCGCCTGGTCCTCGGTGGCGACCTTGATGGCGGTCATGCCCAGGGCCGCGGCCGGCTTGCAGTTGACCCCCAGGTCGTCGAGGTAGACGCAGTTCTCCGGGGCGACCGCCAGCAGCTCGCACATCATCTGGTAGATGCGCGGATCGGGCTTGCGGACCCCGGCCTTGGAGCTTTCGAGCACCGCCTCGAACTGGGCGAAGATGTCGGCGATCGCCTCGGCCTTCTCCGCCGAGCCGGCCATGCCCGTGCCGTGGCCGGTGACGACGTTGTTGGTGATGCAGCCGACCTTGAACCGCGCCTTGCAGGCCTTCAGCGCCGCCACCACGCGGGGCCGCACGTCGCCCGACAGCAGGGGCAGCACCTCGGCGCCGCGCAGCGGATGTCCTAGCCGGGTCGCCTCCTCCAGGAACATCGCGTCGAAGGCCGCCGCGTCGATCTCGTTGCGCTCGAACAGCGCCCAGGCGTTGGCGTCGGGATCGGCGGCGTTGACCCGGCGGATGAAGTCCTGGGGCAGGCCGCGCTGGGCCTCGAACCGCCGGAAGGCCTCGAACGGCGAGGTGGTGAACACCCCGCCGAAATCCCAGATCACCGCCTCGATCGCCATGTCCGCCTCAAACAACTGTTTGATCGAGGCTAGGCGGCGGGCGCGATCCTGGCAATCGCCTGATGAATCTTCATGGCCAAGCTCGCGTTGAAGATGAAAGCGGGCGAAACCGTGCGGGGGCTCTGGTTTGTTAACCTTCTGGAGTTCTCGCCATGATCCGCCGTCTGTTTCCGCTGCTCGTCCTGGCCGCCGTCGCGTGCGGCGCGGGAACCGCGTCGGCCCAAGCCTGGCCGGGCGAGTGCGTGACGCGACGGGTCACCGGCCCGGGCGGCGCCTATCGTTGGGACCGCGTCGAATGCGAAGCGGTGACCGGCTGGAGCCACGACCCCAGGGCGCTGGAGGTGGTGGACGGCCCGTTTCGCGGCGATCGCTACGGCGGCTGGAGCGTTGCCATTTCGAACCCAGGCTACTCGGGCCGCGACGCGGGGCCGTCCCAGGACGGCCCGCACGGCGCGCCCTATCCGGCTTATCGCGTAGCGGGTCGCGACGCGGGCGGCTTCCTGGTTTGGCCAGGCAAGCTGCCGTAACGACTCATGTTTTGGCCCGAGGATTGCGTCTGGGGGGACCGTACGCATCATTTCGGGACGGGGGACTTTCACTATGCGCCAACCGAGCAAACCGCTCTTCAAGACCTATGAGATCGTGGCGATCGTCGCTTTCGTCGTCGCCGCGATCGGCGTCGGCAGCCTGCGGCTGGTCTACTAGCCGCCCCGCCCCTCGGGGCGAACTGACCGACTTCGGAACATAAGGACCCCGTCCGCGCGTTGTGGACGGGTATCCGGAGGTTCCACCCTGACGACGCTCGCGCCTAATCCGCCCCCCAGCCTCGCCGCGCGCCTGCGCGGCCTGCCGCCGCGCGCGCGTTGGGGGATCATTGGGGCGATCCTGCTGACGGTCGCCATCGTCGTCTTCCTGGTCCTGTTCGACTGGAACTGGTTCCGCGGTCCGCTGGGCCGGTTCGCCTCGGCGCGCCTGGACCGCGAGGTGGTGATCACCGGCGACCTGCGCGTCCATCCCTGGTCGTTCTCGCCGAAGGTTGAGGCCTATGGCATCCGGGTCGCCCAGCCGGACTGGGCCGCCAAGGCCGATCCCAAGGGCTCGCCGGCCGGTTCTCCGATGGCCAAGGTCGATCGCATCGCGGTGCAGATCAAGCTCCTGCCCCTGCTGAAGGGCGACGTGATCCTGCCGCTGCTGGCCGTGGACCGTCCCGACGTGCGCCTGCTGCGCGAAGGCTCGGGCCGCGCCAACTGGACGTTCGGCGACCCCAACGCGCCCAAGAAGCCGCTGAAGCTGCCGGCCATCCAGCACTTCGTCATCAATGACGGCCAACTTCGCTACGCCGACCAGCAGCGCGACATCTTCTTCCTGGGCACGGTCAGTTCCAACGAACACGCCAGCAGCGACGGTCGCGGCAAGTTCGTGCTGGAGGGCAAGGGCCAGCTGAACCGGTCGCCGTTCACCGCCCTGGTCACCGGCGGTCCGCTGCTGAACATCTCGCCCAACCGGCCCTATCCGTTCGACGCCCGCGTCGACGCCGGCTCGACCCACGTGACGGCCAAGGGCGACATCACCAAGCCGTTCGACCTGGGCCGGTTCGAGACCCAGGTCAACGTGTCGGGCACGGACCTGAACCGGCTCTACGCCCTGACCGGCCTGACCCTGCCCAACACCCCGCTCTACAAGATCAGCGGCCATCTGAGCCGCCGGGGCGAGCGGTTCGACTTCAAGAAGCTGAGCGGCCGGATCGGCGACAGCGACGTCTCGGGCGACCTGTTCGTGCTGGCCCGCGAGCGGCCCTATCTGGAGGCCGACCTGCAGTCCAAGCGCCTGGACTTCGACGACCTGGGCAGCATCTTCGGCGCGGCGCCGGCCACCGGCAGGGGCGAGACCGCCTCGGCCGGCCAGAAGGTCGAGGCCGCCCAGCGCGACGCCACCAAGCGCCTGCTGCCCGACGCCACCCTGCAGGTCGAGCGCGTCAAGGCGATGGACGCCAAGGTCAAGTACCGCGCCCTGACGGTCAACGCGCCCAACCTGCCGCTGCGGAAGGTCCGCGCCGACCTGGTCCTGGAAAAGGGCGTGCTGACCGTCGATCCGCTGGCCTTCACCTTCTCGCGTGGCGAGCTGGCTGGAAAGGTGCGGCTGGACGCCAACCCCAAGGTTCCGCGCACCGACCTCGACATGCGCCTGACCAACGCCAAGCTGGAAGACTTCATCTCGATCAAGAACAGCAATGGCCAGCCGGCCATCGAAGGCGGCGTGATGGCCCGGGCCAAGCTGACCGGCTACGGCAACTCGGTGCACCGCGCCGCTTCCAGCGCCAACGGCCAGGTGACGCTGGTCTCGCCCAAGGGGCAGATCCGCCAGGCCTTCGCCGAACTGCTGGGCGTCAACGCCTCCAAGGGCCTGTTGCTGCTGATGAGCAAGGACAACCGCGAGACCAGCGTCCGCTGCGCCGTGGCCGACTTCACCGTCAAGGACGGGATCATGACGTCCAACCAGATCGTCGCCGACACGGGCGTGGTGCTGGCCAAGGGCAAGGGCACGATCGATCTGCAGAACGAGCGCATGAACCTGCGCATCGACGGCGACAGCAAGAAGCCGCGCCTGGTGCGCCTGTTCATCCCGATCACCATCAAGGGCCCGTTCATGGCGCCGAAGGTCGGGCTGGACGCCAGCGGCGCGGTGGCCCAGGGCGGCATCGCCGCGGCGCTGGGCGCCTTCGTCACGCCCCTGGCCGCCATCCTGCCCTTCGTCACCGGCGGCGAGGCCAAGGACGCCGACTGCGCCGGCATCGTCGCCGACGCGCGCAAGGACGGCGCGCCGGTCAAGGTGGCCCAGACGACTCCCGCCAAGCCCAAGAAGTAGCAACCCTCCCCCTGTGGGGAGGTGTCGGCGAAGCCGACGGAGGGGGGAGTGATCGGACGTCGACCGTCCAGCCAATCCCCCCACCGATCGCTATGCGATCGCCTCCCCCACAGGGGGAGGGCCTAACGCGACAAGAAGGATGACGGCCCGGCGTGAGGTGCGCTAGGCTCAGCGCATCCGAAACCCAGTGTGGTTCATGTCCGAGATTGTATTCGAGGCCCGGGCCTAAGGCTCCGAACCTCCGTTCGTAAGCTGATCAGGCCCCGATCCGTCCGCTCGCCCGTGACGGCGAGCGTGTTCACGCCTCGATCCTCGGACCACTTCCTTGAACATTTCCAAGCCGCAGCAACGCACGCTGCACGCGCTGGCGCAGGGCGCCCGCATCGAACTCCTGCGCGACGACAACGGCCGCGTCGTCGACGCCGACTGCATCACCGGCGAGGGCTGGCGCCTGAGCGACTGCACGCTGGGGGTCTTCAAGACCCTCAAGCGGCGCCGCTTCATCGCCAGCGCCGACGGCGGTCCCTACCGGATCACCCGTCTTGGCGCGGTGAACTTGCGCAGCCAGCTGGACAACCGCGTCACGGCGCGGGGCTGGTAGCTAGGTGAGTCGATAGAAGAAGACGCGCGCGGCGCCGTAGTCGCGCGCGTCGAGCCGCTCGAACCCGGCCGGGGCTGGATCGGGCTCGTCGCGGCCGCGCTCGAACATCACGATCGCGCCCGGGGCAAGCCAGTCGCCGGCCACCAGCGCGTCCAGGGCCTTTTCGCCCAGGCCCCTGGCGTAGGGCGGGTCGAGGAAGGCGATGTCGAACGGCGCGCCGATGCTGCCGGGGCGCGTGCCCGGATCGGTGGCGTCGCGCCGATGCACCCGGGCCTGGCCGAACAGGCCGAAGGCTTCCATGTTCTCGCGGATCGCGCCGCGCGCCGTGTCGTCGGTCTCGACGAACAGGCAGAAGGCGGCCCCGCGCGACATCGCCTCCAGGCCCAGGGCCCCCGAGCCGGCGAACACGTCGATCACGCGGGCCCCATGCAGCTCCGGCGCCCAAGCGGCATGCTCGAGGATGTTGAACACGGCCTGCCGGGCCCGGTCGGACGTGGGGCGGGTGGTGTCGCCCGGCGGGGTGACGATGGCCTTGCCGCGATACTGGCCCGAGACGATGCGCATGCTCAGGCCGCCTCTGGCTCTGGCTCTGGCTCTGGCTCCGGCTTGGGCTGCAGGCGACGGCCGACGACGCTCAGGCCCGCCGCGATCGCGCCGATGGCGACGAAGCCCCAGGGCGTATGGGTCAGCACGCTGACGAACGACAGGCCGCAGAACAGGCCCGGCAACAGCGAGACCCGCGCCAGGATGAACAGCCGCGTCGGCAGGTCGATCGGCTCGGCCAGCTTGCCGATGAAGGCCGCATAGCCCCAGGCCAGGCCCTGGGCGACCCCGACGCCGGCCACCAGGCCGACATAGATGACCAGCGCGCCCATGCTGTTGGCTTCCCACAGCAGCTCGGTGCCCAGGGGCAGCAGCGCCACCAGGCCCAGCATCAGGAAGTTCAGCACGTCCAGCACGCCGTCGGCTTTCCGCAGGCGGGAAAAGGTGCGGCGGTGGCTGATCCACAGCACGCCGATCGCGGCGAAGCTGACGGCGTAGGCGATCAGCTTGTTGGCCATCAGGTGGAAAAACGACCCCACGTCGCCATGCCAGCCCTCGGGCGGATGGATCTCGATGGCCAGCAGGGTGATGGCGATCGCGAACACCGCGTCCGAGAACAGGATCAGGCGATGAAGGTGTTGTGCTTCCTTGTCGGTGATGTCGGTCATGCGCGCCCCGCTCTTGCCCTGCCCCGTTTCTGCCCCGATGTGTGCCGCGCGCCGGCCATCGCGGCAAGTCGCGTGTCGCGCGGCTTGCGTCGCGCGCGGCGAACGCCTAGCGATGATCCAGGGCCAGGATCGGAAACAGTGGTGCTAGCGGAACTTCGACGGTCGCCGTTTCTGGACGATCTGACGCCGAACGACCGGCGCGTCGTCCCGCTCCTGCTGACCCTGCCGATCGGCACGATCGCGGCCTTGCTGGCGGCGATCATCTGCGGCATCGCGGTCTTCCTGGCCTTCGCGGCCGGCGGCGGCGGGGTCGAGGCGGCCGAGCGGCTGATGACCATGATCGGCGGCGGTGAAACGCCGGCCGGCCTAACGCAGACCGCCTTCGTCCTCAACCTGCTGGCCTGGGTGAACGGCGGCATGGCCCTGGCCTTCGTGAGCGTCGCGGCGCTCCTGCAGCGCCGCCGGCTGGCCTCCTATTTCACGGCCGCGTCACCGTTCCGCTGGCGGCTGATGCTGCTGGGCCTGGGTCTGTTCGCGGTGACGATCGGACCCTTGCTGCTGGCGTCGGCGGCGCTGGACGCCAAGGCGCCGGCCATGCCGATCCTGACGGTCAGCCCGGACCTCGCCGGCCGGCTGATCTACGCGGTCATGGTCGTGTCGCTGCTGGTGATCGCCGCCGCCGCCGAGGAGCTTGTCTTCCGGGGCTGGCTGATCAAGGTGGTCGGCGCCTGGTTTCCCGACCCGCGGGTGGTGCTGGTGCTCAGCGGTCTGCTGTTCTCGGCCATCCACTTCGATCCCAATCTCGACGCCTTCCTGATGCGGTTGGCCATGGGCGTGGGTCTGGCTTGGATGGCCCTGCGGCTGGGCGGGATCGAGTTCGCCATCGGAGCCCACGCGGCCAACAACATCATGATCCTGCTGTTCATCCAGCCCATGACTCTGAAGCCCGAGGGGCCGCACGCCTTTCCGCCCGAAATCCTGCTGATCGCGCCCTTGATGCTGGCCGGCTACGTGGCCCTGGCCGAGTTCGCCGCCCGGTGGTCGCCGCTGCGGCGGTGGGTGCGGATCCCGGTCGGCGCGGATCCCCTGACGGTTTTCGACTAGGTCGTCACGACCAGCGCAAGGGCGGCGCCTCGGCCTTCAGGGCCAGCAGCGCCGCGCGCAGCCGCGCCATGAAGGCGTGCCGGTCGCCGTTCCAGCTCAAGGACTCGCCGACCAGCACCGCGCAGTTCAGCGGGGCGGGGATCGCCTCGCCCTTGGGCAGGACCCGGCCGGCCCCCTGGATCCAGACCGGCGTCACCGGCGCCTCCGGGAAGGCCTCGGCCAGGCGGGCGACACCGCTTTTCAGCTGGCCCAGCTCGTCGCCGTCGCCGCGCGTGCCCTCGGGAAAGACCACCACGATCTCGCCGGCCGCCAGGGCCGCGCGGGCCGGCGCCAGGACGTCCTCGCCAGCGCCGGCCTTCAGCCGCGCCACCGGCACGATGCCGATCACGTGGCGCGAGAACCAGCCGATCACCGGATCCTTCAGGAAGTAGTCGGCCGCCGCCACCGGCCGCACGCGGCCCACGGCGCGCGACGGGAAGATCGCCAGGAGCAGCAGGGTGTCGACATGGCTGGAATGGTTGGCCGCGACGATGGCCGGCCCTTTCAGGGGCAGGCGTTCGCGGCCGGTGACGTCGGCCCCGGTCAGGAACAGGGCCATGGGCCGGGCCACCAGCACCAGCAGCAGGAAGCGCAGCCAGCCCACGGTCAGAACTTCTGGAGCGCGAACAGCGCCAGCAGGTGGAAATAGAGCGGGGCGGTGAAGGTCAGGCTGTCGGCGCGGTCCAGCACCCCGCCGTGGCCGGGAATGGCGTGCGAGGTGTCCTTGACCCCGATGTCGCGCTTGACCGCGCTCATGGTCACGTCGCCGGCGAAACCCGCCACGGGCAGGGCCAGGGCGACGACCAGCAGGCCGTGGCCGGCCAGCGGCGTGAACACCGGTCCCGCGAACCAGATCAGCAGGCCCGTCGCCAGCCAGCCGCCCAGGAAGCCCTCCCAGGTCTTGTTGGGGCTGACGGTGGGCGCGATCTTGTGACGGCCCAGCAGCTTGCCGAACACGTACTGGGCCACGTCGTTGAACTCGGTGACCAGCAGCAGGAAGAACACCAGTCCCGCCGCCCCGGCCGGCAGGCGGTCGGTGTCCGGCGTCCGCATCAGGAAGGCCGCGAAACCCAGGTTGTAGACGCAGGTCACCAGCCCCCAATGGAAGGTGGCGGCGGTCGTGAGGAAGCCGCGCGTCTGGCCCAGCATCGCCATCAGGAACGGCAGGCCCAGGAACGTCCAGACCGGGATGAACACCAGATAGAACATGTAGCGGTCGGCGGCGATGAAGCCGTAGGCGGCCAGCAGGATCAGATAGGCCGCCAGGATCGCGGGGCGATCCTCCTTGCGGATCGGAGCCAGGGAGAGGAACTCGCGCAGGGCCATGAACGAGATCAGGGCGAAGACGAGCACCGTCGCCTGCCAGCCCAGCAGCAGGGCCCCGGCCAGCAGGGCCACCATCACCCACCAGCTGGCGATCCGCTGGCGCAGCTCGCGATAGGCGTCGCCCGGCTTGAGCGCCGTCAGCACCGTGGCGATCGCCCCGGCCACGCTCAGCAGGGCTGTCACCCCGGCCAGGCCGATCAGCAGGACCGGCGGCTGGGCGGCGAAGAAGGCGCGAACGGTCGAGACGATGTCCATGCGGCTCCCGCCAAACACCCCTGGAGGTGAACCGGTTTAGCTATAGCCTAGTTCTCGACTTGGAGGAGCACATGACCCAGGACCTGGACAACCGCCGCCCGTTGAAGGTCCGCGACGCCGCCTTTGCCCGGCGGATGGCCCAGCGCCTGGCCGAGGCCAAGGTCAGTCCCGACGCCGTGTCGGCGGCCGGCGTCGCCTTCGCCGCCCTGGGCGGATCGCTGCTGATGACCGCCGGCGGGCTGGAAGGCTGGCTCGCGCGGGCGGTGGTCCTGGTGCTGGCGGCGGTCTCCATCCAGGCGCGGCTGCTGTGCAACCTGCTGGACGGCCTGGTGGCGGTCGAGCACGGAAGGGGCGGAACCGCCGGGCCGATCTGGAACGAGCTGCCCGACCGGATCGCCGACGTCCTGCTGCTGGCCGGGGCCGGCTATGGCGTCCAGACGGCGGGCCTGGACGGCGGCGCGGCGGTCGGCTGGATCGCGGCGGTGCTGGCGGTGCTGACGGCCTACATCCGCGAACTGGGCCGGGGGCTGGGACAGCCCGCCGACTTCTCCGGCCCGATGGCCAAGCCACAGCGCATGGCCGTTCTGACCGCGTTCTGCCTGATCTCGGTGTTCGAACCGCTATGGCGCGGCCACGGCCAGATGCTGCTGTGCGGCCTGCTGGTGATCGCGGCGGGAACGCTGATCACCGTGGTGAGGCGGACCAGGAACTTGGCGCGGGGGCTGCGCGGTTAGCGGCGTCGCTAGCGCTTACCGCGCGGCGCGGCCGACCCGCCCGGACGCGGCCCGCTCGGTTTGCCGCCCGCGCGCGGCGGACCCTTGGGGCCGTCCGGTCGAGCGCCGGCCTTGGCCATCCCCGGCTTGGACCACACCTTGCCGGCTTCGCCAGGCTTGCCCGCGCCGGTCGCCTTGACCGCGCTGGGCTTGCCGCCCGGACGCGCGCCGCCGGGCTTTCCGCCGGTCTTGGCCGGACCGTCGCCCAGAGGCTTGTAGCCATTGGCCCGCAGCGCGCCGAGCTTGGGTTTGGACGACTCCTGGCCGCCGGTCTTGGCCGGCCGCGCATCCTTGCCCTGGGCCGCGCGCTTGTCCGCCGCGTTCTTCTCGGCCATCTCCCTGTCGCGGATCCGCTTGGCGGCGGCGTCGCGGTAGGTCAGCGGCTTGGGGCCGATCATCTTGCTCTCGATCGACTTCTTGGCGTGCGCGACCGGCGCGCGGCCAGCGATCGCCGGCTTCTTCTTCGGCTTGGCCCAGCCTGGCTTGCGGACGAACTTCTCTTCCTCGACCCTTTCGTCGGGGATCAGGATCGAGGTCTGGACCGCCTTGTTGGTGCGCGGCACGCCGCGCCGCTGCATGTCGCCGCCGCCCGCGGTGCCCACCGCCTTCAGAGGGTCGGCCACGCCGATGAACTGCGGCTTGTCGCCCTTGGGCATGTTCTCTTCGGCGACGATGCCTTCCAGCAGCTCGCGGATCACCCGGGGGCCGACCTCCTCGACCTGGCCCGGCAGCAGGGTGCCCAGGGCGAACGGGCCGTAAGACAGGCGGATCAGGCGGTTGACCTTCAGGCCGATGGACTCCAGCACCCGCCGCACTTCGCGGTTCTTGCCTTCGCTCAGCGACAGGGTGATCCAGATGTTCTTGCCGCCGCCGGCCTTTTCCTGGGCCTTGTCCAGGCGCGCCTCGATCGGGCCGTAGCGGACCCCCTCGACCGTGCAGCCGTCCTTCAGCCGATCCAGCTTGGCCTGGGTGGTGTCGCCGAAGGCGCGGGCGCGGTAGCGGCGGACCCAGGCGTTGTTCGGCATTTCCAACGCGCGCGACAGGGCGCCGTCGTTGGTCAGCAGCAGCAGGCCCTCGGAGTTGAGGTCCAGACGTCCGACCGAGATCAGGCGCGGCAGGTCGCGCGGCAGGGCCGAGAACACCGTCGGGCGCTGCTTGGGATCGTTGTGGGTGGTCATCAGCCCGGTGGGCTTGTGATAGCGGAAGACCCGCGTCGCCTCGGGCGCGTCGATCATCTTGCCGTCGACGGTCAGGATGTCGTCGGGGCGGACCTTGATGGCGGGGGTGGTCAGGACTTCGCCGTTCAGGGCGACCCGGCCGTCCTCGATCAGCCGCTCGACCGCCCGCCGCGAGGCCACGCCGGCCCGGGCCAGCATCTTGGCGACCCGCGCGCCGTCTCCGTCGTCGTCTTGACCCGGAATGGCGTTGTCATGCAGGTGGGGCTGGTATTTGTCGGTCACGGCGTCGGTCCTTCAAGGGCTGGGCGCATCTCACGATGGGCGGTTTTCTAATGCGCACCGAACTGGGCGGGGATCAAGGTGGACGCCATTCAGAAATAGTATATACTAAGTATGTCATACCATGGAGCGCGCGATGAAGTACGAGCCGCTGAAGCGTCATCTCGACGGCATGTTCCAGCACGGCGAAGTGCGCCTCGGCTTCGCGGAGATCGAGCGGATCCTGGGGTTTGACCTGCCGCGCTCGGCCTACGACCACCCGGCTTGGTGGTCGAACACGCGCGCTGGGCATTCGCATGCCGCAGCCTGGCTGGACGCCGGTTGGAAGACGGTCGCGCTCGATCGCGAGGCGCGGGAGGTCGGTTTCATCAAGGCGGGCGGCCCCGCCAGGGGCGTCGCCGAGGAGCGCACGCCGTTCCTGCGAGACGAGCCGTCCGTCGTGGCCTTTCCGCTGGACGCGCTCGGCGAGCGCGCCGTGCGGATGCTTGATGGACATGTGAAGGCTCACGGCGGCGACCGGACCAGCGCCTGCATCGCTCTGCTCGACCAGTTGGCCAATGATCGGCTGGCGGCGATGGTCGATTGGTTCCAGAAGGCTTCGCCGCCATCCACCGTGGACGCTGTCGATTTGATCCGTGAAGACCGCGATGCGCGATGAGGTCGTCCTGGACGCTTCGGTGGCGACCGATTGGCTTCTTCCAGGACCACGTTCCACGACGGCGCCGGCGTCAGTGCGATCCGGCGCGCGGAGGATCGCGCCGGATCTGATCTTTGCCGAGTTTGTCTCCGTCGCCGCCAGGTTCGTCAGGCGCGGCATAGTCTCGAAGTGGGTCGCGCGTGAAGCGGTCGAGCAGCTTCCTCAGTTGATCGACGAGGTCGCGCCGTTGAGCGAGTTGGCCGGACCCGCCTACGATCTGGCGACGGACCATGGGTTCTCCGCCTACGACTCCGTCTATCTGGCCTTGGCTCGACAACGTGGGGCGCCGCTGGTCACGGCGGATGCAAAGCTTGTTAGAAGGGCCATCGACATCGGCATGGCCAACCATGTCCGCCTATTGATCCCGGAGTCCTGATCATCGCCGCCGCCCCGCTCACCGACGAAGCCGCCATGGCCCTGGCCCTGGACGAGGCTCGCGCCGCCGCCGAGGCGGGCGAGACGCCGGTCGGGGCGGTGATCCTCGATCCGGCGACCGGCGAGGTGATCGCCCGGGCCGGCAACGGGCCGATCGGCGCCCATGACCCGACGGCCCACGCCGAGATCGCCGCCATGCGGATCGCCGCCGCCAAGCTAGGGAACTACCGGCTGACCGACCTGACCCTGGTGGTGACGCTGGAGCCCTGCGCCATGTGTGCGGGGGCGATCAGCCATGCGCGGATCGGGCGGGTGGTGTTCGGCGCCGAGGATCCCAAGGGCGGGGCGGTGATGCACGGCCCGAAGTTCTTCGCCCAGCCCACCTGTCATTGGCGACCGGAAGTCACGGGCGGAGTGATGGCCCAGGAGAGCGCCGACCTGCTGCGGGGGTTCTTCCGCGAGCGGCGGAAAAAGTAGCCCAAACGCCCGAGGGCTAGTTCACCATCGCCGAGCCGAGCAGCACCTTGGAGCCCTTGCGGCCCAGCACCTTGTCGGCGGCTTCCTGCATCTTGCCCCCCAGATAGTTCAGGTCCGGCGCCGAACCGCGCGGCATGCCGGCGGTGTAGGTCATCAGCACCTGGGCGAAGGCGGCGCGCAGGCGGGGCTCCGACTGCTGGGCGCGCTCCATCAGGGCCGGATCCAGCGCCTGCACCCCGGCCTCCAGGGTCATGACCCCCCGGCGGCCGTCGCGGCGGATCGTGGTCGCCGTCAGCGGCTGCAGGGCGAAATAGGTCACGGGCGCCTTCTTCTCCTCCTTGCCGTGGCCGGCGAAGGCGGGCGGGGCGGCCAGGCTGGCGGCGGCCAGCAGCGACAGGACGGAGAGGGCGAGAGCGCGACGCATGAGGCCTTGTGACACGACGTGGTTGACGTCCTCTTTACGTCTGACGGGCACAAAGGGGCGTTAACCATGAATCGTCCCGCGCGCGGCGGATCACGTGCAGTTCGCGGCGGGGACGTAGGAGACTGAAATTGGGGCGCTTTTCACCGAAAAAGCTCGATCTGGACGGCAAGGTCATCCTGGTGACCGGCGGCACCGGTTCGTTTGGCCGTCGCTTCATCGAAACCGTCCTGCGACGTTCGGACCCGCGGAAGGTGATCGTCTATTCCCGCGACGAATTGAAGCAGAGCGACATGCAGCTGGAGCTGCGCGAGCAGTTCGACGAGGCGACCTACGGAAAGATGCGCTTCTTCCTGGGTGACGTGCGCGACCGTGAGCGCCTGACCCTGGCCCTGCGCGGCGTCGACATCGTCATCCACGCCGCGGCGCTGAAGCAGGTGCCGGCCGCCGAGTACAACCCCTCGGAATGCATCCACACTAACATCATGGGCGCCGAGAACGTGGTCTGGGCCAGCCTCAACAACCACGTCAAGCAGGTGGTGGCCCTGTCGACCGACAAGGCTTGCAACCCGATCAACCTGTACGGCGCGACCAAGCTGGCCTCGGACAAGACCTTCGTGGCCGCCAACAACCTGTCGGGCGACATCGGCACGCGCTTCGCGGTGGTCCGCTACGGCAACGTCGTGGGCTCGCGCGGCAGCGTGGTGCCGCTCTACAAGCGCCTGCTGAGCCAGGGCGCGACCGAGCTGCCGGTCACCGACGCGCGGATGACCCGCTTCTGGATCACGCTGAACGAAGGCGTGGAGTTCGTGCTGTCGTCGCTGGAGATCATGCGCGGCGGCGAGATCTTCGTGCCCAAGATCCCGTCGATGACCATGCCCGACCTGGTCAAGGCCATGTCGCCGGACGTCGGCATGAAGATCGTCGGCATCCGCCCGGGCGAGAAGCTGCACGAGATGATGATCAGCGCCGACGACGCCCGCGCGACCGTCGAACTGGACGACCGCTACGTGATCGAGCCGACCTTCGTGGAGTATCCGCGCAAGCCGTTCCGGGGCGAGGCGAAGGCCAAGGACGTGGCCGAGGGCTTCAGCTACAGCAGCGACAACAACGACGACTGGCTCAGCGAGGACGGCCTGAACGCCATGCTGGCCGAGAAGGCCTGATGAGCAACCCGCTGTTCCTGCCGTACGGCCGTCAGACCATCGAGGACGACGACGTGGCGGCGGTGGCGGCGGCCCTGCGCGCCGATTTCCTGACGACGGGGCCGACCGTCGAGGCCTTCGAGAGCGCCTTCAAGGCCAAGGTCGGGGCCGAGCACGCCATCGCCGTGGCCAACGGCACCGCCACCCTGCACCTGGCGATGCTGGCTCTGGGCGTCGGCGAGGGCGACGTCTGCATCGCGCCCTCGGTCACCTTCCTGGCGACGGCCAACTGCGCCCGCTACGTGGGGGCCGAGGTGGTGTTCGCCGACGTCGATCCCGACAGCGGCCTGATGACGCCCGAAACCCTGGCAGAAGCTCTGACCCGCGCGCCTGGTCGCCGGGTGAAGGCCGTCCTGCCAGTGCATCTGCGCGGCGACGTCTGCGACCTGCCGGTGCTGCGCGAACTGGCGGCCGGAGCCGGCGCGGCGCTGGTCGAGGACGCGCCCCACGCCCTGGGCTCGGTCGCCACCTTCGATGGCGTCGCCCATCCCGTCGGCGACGGCGCCTATTCGGCCTTCGCCAGCTTCTCGTTCCACCCGGTCAAGACCCTTGCCACGGGCGAAGGCGGCATGCTGACCACCAACGACGCCGCCCTGGCGGCGCGCGCCCGCAGTCTGCGCGGCCACGGCATGGTCCGCCCGGCCGGCGCCGAGCCTTGGGTCTACGAGATGCCGGAGCTGGGCTTCAACTACCGCATCCCCGACGTGCTCTGCGCCCTGGGGATCTCGCAGCTGTCCAAGCTCGACCGCTTCGTCGCCCGTCGCCGGACCCTGGCCGCGCTCTACGCCGAAAAGCTGGCCGCCCTGGCCCCGACCGTGCGCTTGGCCGAGAGCCCCGCCTGGTCAGACCCGGCCCTGCACCTGCTGACCGTGCTGATCGATTTCGAAGCCGCCGGAACCACCCGCCGCGCGGTGGTCGAGGCGCTAAAGGCGCAAGGCGTCGGCAGCCAGGTCCACTACATCCCGGTGCACACCCAGCCCTACTACCAGGCCCGCTACGGCGCCCTGGACCTGCCCGGCGCCGATGCCTGGTACGCCCGCTGCCTGACCCTGCCGCTGTATCCGACGATGGAAGACGGCGATGTCGATCGGGTGGTCGAGGCGCTGGCGGCGGCGCTGGGGTGCTAGATGCCCAAGTACCGCCACCGGTATCACTTCCCGGAGCGGACGATCGACGGTTTGGGCGTCCTGACCTACGCCGATGACGACGCGGCGATCCACGCGCTGGCGGCGCTCGACACTGAACGTGTTCCGGTTGAACTCTGGCGTCAGGAGCGAAAGCCGAGGCTTCTGGCGACCAAGGCCGAGGACGGCTCGGTCACCCGCGCCTCAGTGGCCTAGGCCGCCGCCTTCTGCTGAACCATGCCCTTGAGCAGGTCCATCGTCTCCGGAGAAGCCGCCAGTTCCTCGCGGGCTTCGGGGGCGCGGGCCAGTTTCATGACCTCGACCTTGGCCTTGTCGGCGACGGGGCCCGTGGGTCCGGCCTCGCCCATGGCCAGCTTGATCAGCACCGACATCTTCTGAGCCAGGGGCGCGGGCGCGCGGACCAGCATGGTGACCAGGCGGGCGTCGACCTCGATCATGCCGCCGACCTCGCCCAGCCGGGCGCACAGCGGTTCGTAGTCCTCGACCACCAGGCCCGAACGGACCAGGGCGCGTTGCAGGCCGGCCAGGGCGGCCAGCTTGGCGGCCGCCGAGTCGGGTCCCTGGCGCAGTTCGCGTTCGAAGCGCAGGGCCAGGACGTTGGCCGACAGCCAGCGGGCGGCGGTGCGCTTGTTGACCGCGCCCATGACGTTCTCGGCCAGGCGGATCAGCATCTGCACCTCCTCGCGCGACGAGCGGTCGCGGCCGAGCAGGGCTTCGATGAACTCGCCGTTCAGCAGGGTCTTGGAGCGGGTGGTGAAGGCGCTGGTGATGTCTTCCGGCGGCAGGATGCGGCCCGCGGCGGCCGTCAGGCTCATGGCCAGGGCGCGCAGGAACTCGATCTCGGCCTCGGCGTCGGCGGGCTTGAGGCGACGCACGCCGTTCAGCTCCTTGAGCACCCGCTGGGCGATCGACATGCGCACGGCGGGAAATTCCTCGCCGCTGAGCCATTCGCACAGGCGCTTGGCCGTGCCGTTCAGCTCGGGCATGCAGTTGCGCACCCCGGCCTCGACGCGGATCAGGCCTTCGACCTGGGCGCCGCCCGCCAGGCGGGTCATGGCCGCCAGGGTGGTGCCGAGGTCGGCTTCGCCGCCCTCCTTGTTGCTGCCCAGCAGGTCGGCCATGCCGGCCTTGGAGCCGATGATCTCGGCCAGGGGCGTCTCGATGGCGGCCAGCGCGGCGGCGCGGGCCTTGGGATCGGTGGGCGCGGCGTCGGCCAGGTCGAGCAGGCGGGCCAGCTTCTCGGACCAGTTCTTGCCGGGCGCGATCGAGGCGGCGACGCCGGCCCCCAGCAGGAAGGCGCGGTCGGGATCGATGGCCAGCCGCTCGGCGGCGCGGGCGAAGCCTTCCTTGTCCAGGTCGGGCAGGTCGCCCTTCTTGAACGCCTTCATCAGGTTGGCGACGGTGCGTTCGACCAGGCCCTGGAAGGTGCGGATCAGTTCGTGGACCGACATGCCCCGGGCTTCGGCCTCGGGAATGGCGATCTTCTGCAGGGCGTGCTGCAGGTCGGTGCCGGAGGCTTCCAGCTTCTCGACCAGGTCGGGACGGTGCAGCAGCTCGAACGGCGTGGCGTGGTGACGCTCCAGGAAGCCTTCCAGCAGCCGGCCGATGCGGTCGCGCGCGTGGGCGGTGTAGAGGTCGGACGGCTGGACGCAGAGCGGTTCCAGGTCCTCCTGCACCTTCTTGGGCTTGCCGCCGTCGACCTGGCCCTTGGTGAAGATCGAGATCGACTTGTATTCGCGGGTGTCGGGGTCGAGGGTTTCCTTGCTGACGCGCACGGCGACGGCCCGGCCCTGCTCCAGCGCCTCCTCGGCGGTCTGCAGGGCGTGGGTCCGGATCTCGGTCGCCATGTCGAGCGTCCACTGCGCGCCGACCTTGCGGCGCACGAACAGCTCGTAATGGACTTGGTCGCTCATCAGCAAAAGGCTCCCCGAGACTCCGTTATGGGATACAAGACCTTAAGGTGAGGTTGCCGCCCGAAACGCCTTGTGCGCGGCCCGCCAGGCCCCTTCGGGACGTACGCGCCGTAATCGCGCCACGCTGGGGCCGCAAAAGACCGGGAAAGCTTAGCCGCTCCGCGCGTTGTAGCGGGCGACGCCGATCGATAGTATCGGCAGGAAATCCGCGAAAGGACCCATAGGGCTCGATGGCCGATATTACTCTTATCGACGATGACGAGAACATCGTCGCCTCGGTTTCGCTGGCGCTGGAAAGCCATGGCCACGTGGTGAAGGCTTATTACGACGGCGCGTCGGGGCTCGACGCGGTCGAGAGCCAGGCGCCCGACCTGGTGATCCTGGACGTCAAGATGCCGCGCATGGACGGCATGGAAGTGCTGCGCCGCCTGCGCCAGACCACCGAAATCCCGGTGATCATGCTGACCTCCAAGGACGACGAGATCGACGAGATCCTCGGCTTCAACCTCGGGGCCGACGACTACATCCACAAGCCGTTCAGCCAGCGCCTGCTGCTGGAGCGGGTCAAGGCCGTGCTGCGCCGGGCCCGTCCCGAAGAGGACGAGCCCGGCGTCGCGCCGGGCGCGGCCAATTCCAAGATCATGAAGCGCGGCAAGCTGACGCTGGACTCCGCGCGTCACGACAGCCTGTGGGACGGCCGGCCGGTGCGCCTGACGGTCACCGAGTTCCTGCTGCTGCAGTCGCTGGCCCAGCGCCCGGGCTTCGTGAAGAGCCGCGACAACCTGATGGACGCCGCCTACGACGATCAGGTCTATGTCGACGACCGCACCATCGACAGCCACATCAAGCGGATGCGCAAGAAGTTCCGCCAGGTCGATCCGGAATTCGATTCCATCGAGACCCTGTACGGCGTCGGCTACCGCTATCGCGAATCCTGATCCCGCCGTGGGATCGGAGGCCGCAGCCAAGCCGAAACGGCGGATGACCTGGCCCAGACCGGCTTGGCCCAAGCTTGCCTGGCCCCCTAAACTCGCCTGGCCCAGGGGTTCGCGCCTGGGCCGGCTGATCATCGGGCTCAACCTGCTGGCCTTGGCCGTGCTGCTGGGCGGGGCGCTGGTGCTGAACGAGCTGCGCAGCGGCCTGATCAACACCCGCATCGACAGCCTGACCACCCAGGGCGAGCTGATCGCCAACGTGATCGACCTGGCCGCGACCGTCGGCGATCCGGAACCGCGCCTGGTGCCCGACCAGGCCAGCGACATCCTGCAGAGCCTGTTCATCCCGCGCTCGCAGCGCGCGCGGCTGTTCGACGCCCAGGGCAACCAGCTGGCCGATTCCTACGTGGTCGCCGACCGGGTGGAGTCCAAGGTCCTGCCGCCGGCCCGCAAGCCCGGCCAGCCGGCGTTCGGCCTGCCCGCCCAGGACACCGACGCCAAGCCGGAGGTGGCGCGCGCGGCGCGGGCCGCCCTGGCCGCGGAGATCGCCCAGGCCAAGCTGGGCGAGCCGGTGGCCGGCACCCGCATCGACGAGATGGGCGAGCGCGTGGTGTCGGTGTCGATCCCGATCCAGCACGTGCGCGCCGTCTTGGGCGTGCTGACCCTGGAAGCCGGCGACATCGACCAGATCATCGCCGCCGAGCGCAAGGCCCTGCTGCCCTTCGCCCTGATCGCCATCGCCACCACCCTGATCTCGTCGTTCCTGCTCAACCGCCTGATCGCCCAGCCGGTGCTGCGCATGGCCAGCGCCGCCGACCGCGTGCGGCTGGACGGGGCCCGGGCCATCTCGCTGCCCGACATCTCCGACCGCAAGGACGAGCTGGGCGACCTGTCGCGGGCCCTGGAGGAGATGACCGACTCGATGTCGGAGCGGATGGACGCCATCGAGCGCTTCGCCGCCGACGTCGCCCACGAGATCAAGAACCCCCTGACCTCGATCCGCTCGGCGATCGAGACCCTGGACCTGGTCACCGACCCGGCGGCCCGGGCCCGGCTGCTGGGCATACTGCAGCAGGACGTCACCCGCCTGGACCGGCTGGTCACCGACATCTCCAACGCCTCCAGGCTGGACGCGGAGCTGTCGCGCGAGGCGCCGCGGGCCTTCGAGCTGAACCTGCTGCTAGCCGAGGTGATCCATCTGTACGAGGCGCAGCTGCGTCCGGGCGAGGCGCCGGGCAGCGTGCGGGTGACCTTCGACGCCAAGGCCGCCCCGCAGCACGCCCGGATCGTGGCGCGCGAGACCCCGATGGGCCAGGTGTTCCGCAACCTGATCGACAACGCCCGCTCGTTCAGCGCCGCCGACGGCGAGGTGCGGGTGACGCTGAAGCGCGATCCGGGACTGCGCGATCATCACAACCGCTTGATCGTCACGGTCGACGACGACGGTCCCGGCATTCCGCCCGACAACCTCGAGACCATCTTCGAGCGGTTCTACACCTCGCGGCCGAAGGGCAAGGCGTTCGGCGGCAATTCGGGCCTGGGCCTGTCGATCGCCCGCCAGATCGTCGAGGCGCACGGCGGGACCATGCGGGCCGAGAACCGCAAGACCGCCGAGGGCAAGGTGATCGGCGCGCGGTTCCGGGTCGACCTGCCCGAGGCCGGCGCCCACAACGCCCACCATCACGGCGGCTCGCGCGACGGGGGTTCGCGCGAATGATCCGCCATGCGGGGCTGATCGCCCGCCGGATCGCCGGCGAATGGCGCGGCGCGCTGATCGAAGGCCCATCGGGCGTCGGCAAGAGCGACCTGGCGCTGCGGGCCCTGGACCAGGGCTTCGTGCTGGTCGCCGACGACCGCACCCTGGTGTTCGCTTCCGGCGGCAAGCTCTATGGCCGCGCGCCCGACGCCCTGGCCGGACTGATCGAGGCGCGAGGCCTGGGCGTGCTGCCCCAGCCCTATCGGCCGTTCTGCCGGATCGATCTTCTGGTGCGCTGCGTGGATCGGCCGCAGGCGGTCGAGCGGCTGCCCGATCCCGCGTTCGAGGCCGTCGAAGGCGTTTCCACGCGGGTTCTGCACCTGTGGCCTCTGGAACCCGCCGCGCCGGGGAAAATCCGACGGATGTTTGAGCATCTTGGAGTCCCCGACTAACAAGCGTATCAAGGCGGCCCGCGCGGCCCTCCCTGGCCGCCACGGGTTATGGGGATCCCGTTTGAGAGATCAGGCATGATCGGGCTCGTGATAGTCACGCACGGGCGGCTGGCGGAGGAGTTCGTCTCCGCCATGGAGCATGTGGTCGGACCGCAGAGCGCGGTGAAGGCCATCTGCATCGGCCCGGAAGACGACATGGAGCGTCGCCGGTCGGACATTCTGAAGGCGTGCGCCGCTGTCGACCAGGACGGCGACGGCGTGATTCTGCTGACCGACATGTTCGGCGGCACGCCGTCGAATCTGGCCATCTCGGTGATGGAGCAGACCAAGGCCGAGGTGATCGCCGGTCTGAACCTGCCGATGCTGATCAAGCTGGCCAGCGTGCGCCAGCGCGAAAACCTGCAGGCCTGCGTCGCCCACGCCCAAGAGGCTGGACGCAAATATATCTCCGTGGCCTCCTACGTGCTCGCTGGGGAAAAGTGAGTCGCATGGCGGCGCGCACGGTCGAGATCGTCAACGAGCGGGGCCTGCACGCCCGCGCCTCGGCCAAGTTCGTCAAGCTGGCCTCGGGTTTCGACGCCGAGGTCACGGTCGCCCGCGACGGGACCAGCGTCGACGCCCGCTCGATCATGGGCCTGATGATGCTGGCCGCCGGCATCGGCTCGACCATCGACATCGAGGCCGAGGGCCCCGAGGCCGACGCGGCCGTCGAGGCCCTCACCGAGCTGGTGTCCAACCGCTTCGACGAGGAGCGGTAGGGCTCAGCAGAGGGGCTCAGCAGAAGATTGGCGCGACGCTCTCCAGACGGGCGCGGGCGGCCGGGCTGACCTCGCCGACGGTCTTCAGGAACCCTTCGTTGCGCAGCGCCGAGCCGATGAAGGTCCAGCGCATCGCCTGGTGCTGGACCTCGCCGAAGGTCTTCTTCTCGGCGTCCGACAGCGAACGGCCCGTGGCGGCCTCCAGCGCCGAGCGGTCCAGCTCGACCTGCTGGGCCAGGCCGCCGTCGATGAAGGCGCCGATGTCCAGGAAGTCGTCGACCGCCTTGTCGACCTGTTCCGGTGTGGCCCGGGCGGCCAGTTCGAGGAAGACCAGGGCGTCCAGCTTGGCGTGCTGGGACTCCTCGATCCAGTGGTGCTTGAGCAGGCTCTTGAACTGCGGGTCGAGATCCTGGTCGTCCTGGACGCTTTCGACATAGTGGCGCTGGGTCGCCCATTCGATGCCGAGGACGAACAGCGCCAGCCCAAGGCGGCTATGGTCGCGGACCGCCGCGCCGATCGCATCGGCCGGCCCGATGAAGCCGCAGGGCGTGTCGAAACCGTCCTCGAACGCCTGCCGGAAACGGACGAACAGCTCGATATGCTTGGCCTCCTCGACCGCGAACTGGGTCAGGGCCGGCGTCCGGTGCGGATCCTGGCCCGGCTTGGACGGGGCCAGGTCCTCGATCAGCGGCAGGATGCAGCGCTCCACCAGCTCGAACATCGCCAGATAGACGAAGCCGCGGATCTGGTTGAGCTTCAGGCGTTCGGCCGGGCTCAGGAAGTCGAGCGCCGCCGTGCGGGCGAAGGTCTCCGGCATGAACGGCTTGGAAAAGTCCATCGGCTTGTCGAGGCCGATGATGTCCTCGATGCGCCAGTTCACGCGCTTGGAGGTTTCGAGCAGGCGCTCGTAGTTCAGGTCCTGGATCATGGGTCGTCTCCTCGCGCGGCGAGGCGCCCCCTCGGGCGCATGCCGCGACGGTGAGCTCGCCGCCGGCTAGTTGTTGGCGGTGGTCGGGTCGATGATCTGCGGGATCTCGGTGATCGAGGTCACCGGAAAGCCGCTCAGCTCGGCATGGGCGTGGATCACGTCCTCGCCGTCCGCGAGATAGATGCAGAAGGTCCGATCACCAGCGACATAGCTGTGCTGCCACTGGATGTTCCGGCCTATCTTTTCGATCGCCTGGTTCGAGGCGCGAGCAGCCCCACAGAGCTCGATGATCGACATGCCGCCGATCCCGGGGATTTCGCGTTCGACCAGGTAACGCTTGAGATGGCCCATGGCGCCGCCCCGCATCACCCTTGGAATGACCACAGCATCGCGCCGTCGCGCGCCGGGCACAATCCAAACCTTGTGGCGCTGGCTAAAGGTTTTGCTTATGATACGGCATGCCGGCGCCCCCTTATCTCCGATCCCTGCAGGCGTTGGAGCTGGCCGTGCGCCACGGCTCCTTCGTCGGGGCCGCCGTCGATCTGGGCGTCACCCCCGCCGCGGTGGGCCAGAGGGTGAAGGCGCTGGAGGACTATCTGGGCGTCGAGCTGCTGGTCCGAGGACGCGCGGGCGTCAGCGCGACCCCGGCCCTGAGCTCGGCCTTGCCGCGTTTGCGCGAAGCGTTCCAGGCGCTGGAGGCGGCGGCCGAGGAACTGGAGCTGCAGCGCGGCCGTGAACTGCACATCGCCGCGGCGTCCGACGTCGCGGAGCTCTGGCTCAAGCCCCGCCTCGAGCGCTTCCGGGCCCTGCATCCCAACATCCTTTTCACCGTCAACGGCGAGGGCGACGCGCCGCGACGGCTGGGGCGGGTCGACTGCGAGATCAGCTTCGCAAGCGCCGGCGAGGATCCCACGCGGCGGCTGCTGTTCCGGGACTACGTGGTTCCGGTGGCCTCGCCCGAAAACGTCGCCCGCACCGCGCATATCGACCTGAAGACCCGGCTCGAGGGCTTCCCGATCCTGCACCTGGACTTCTACAAGGACGATCCGGCCGGTCTTTCCTGGCCGGACTGGGTCGCGGCCAACGGCGTTTCACGGGCCTTTCCGGAGCGCGGGATGCGCTTCCAGCGCATCGGCTCGGCCCTCGACGCGGTGGCGGCCAATGCGGGGGTGACCCTTTGCGGCCTGGCCCTGATCACCGAGCAACTGGACGCCGGCGTCGTCGCCCTGCCGTTCCCGATCGAGACCGGACGCTGGAGCGAGCACGGTTTCGTGGCCCGTTTCAGGTCGGACCTCGCGGGTCAGAGACACGTCGAGCGCTTCCGCGCCTGGCTGCTCGAGGAGGCGCGGCTCACCGCCGACAGGCTGGCCGCGATCGTCGACAGCCGGCTCTAGCGGACGGCTACTCCGCCGCCACGCTTTCCAGCGCGACGGTCTTCACGCCCATCGGACGCAGGTCCAGGTCCCGGAACAGCGCGCTGTCCTCGTCCTGGCCGGGCAGGGGCGTGGTCAGCAGCTTGCCGCCGACGAAGATCGAGTTGGCGCCGGCCAGGAAGCACAGGGCCTGCAGCTCGCGGTTCATCTCGTCGCGGCCGGCCGACAGGCGGACCATCGATTTGGGGCAGACGATGCGGGCCACGGCGACCGTGCGGACGAACTCGATCGAGTCGATCTGGCCTTCCTTCAGCACCTTGTCGCCCAGCGGCGTGCCGCTGACCGGCACCAGGCCGTTGATCGGCAGGCTGTCGGGGTGGGCCGGCAGGGTGGCCAGCTGGTGCAGCAGGCTGGCGCGGTCGCGGCGGGTCTCGCCCATGCCGACGATGCCGCCGCAGCAGGTGCTCATGCCCGCGTCGCGCACATAGGCCAGGGTGTCGAGGCGCTCCTGGTAGGTGCGGGTCGAGACCACGTCGCCATAGTACTCGGGGCCGGTGTCGAGGTTGTGGTTGTAGTAGTCCAGGCCGGCGTCCTTGAGCTCCTTGGCCTGCTGCGGCGTCAGCATGCCCAGGGTCGCGCAGGTCTCCAGGCCCAGCGCCTTCACGCCGCCGATCATCGCCGCCAGCTTGGGCAGGTCGCGGTCCTTCAGCTCGCGCCAGGCCGCGCCCATGCAGAAGCGTTGGGCTCCGCCGTCGCGCGCCTCGCGGGCCTTGGCGATCACGACCTCGGCGTCCATCAGCTTCTCGGCCTTCAGGCCGGTCTTGAAGTGGGCCGACTGGCTGCAATAGCCGCAGTTCTCGGCGCAGCCGCCGGTCTTGACCGACAGCAGCTGCGACAGCTGCACTTCCGACGGATCGAACCATGCCCGGTGCACGGTCGCGGCCTGGAACATCAGCTCCATGAACGGCTGGTCGAACAGGGCCTGGACCTGGTCGAGGGTCCAATCGTGACGGGGCTGGGCGGCGTTGATCTGGCTCATGGCGCGCAGGTTTGGACTCGGTCACTTCGATTGGCAAGCACGTCCCGCGTGCGAAGGCTGGTAATAGCCCGATGCAGCCAAAGTCGGTTCGCGAGGTTATAAGGTGCGCATGGATCACGAAATCGAGCTGAAGTTCCTGATCGCACCAGAGGCTTCGAACGCGGTCCTGGCCCGGCTCGAGGGGCGGGAAGCGGTTCGGCAGCTCGACGCCACCTATTTCGACACCATCGACCACGCCCTGCGCAAGGCGGGCTTCGGTCTGCGCATCCGCGACGGCGAGAACGGCCGCAAGCAGACCCTGAAGTCGGCCTCGTCGGGCGGGGTGTTCGCCCGCGGCGAATGGGAGAGCGCCGTGGAGGGAGCCGAGCCCGACCGCGACCTGCTGGCCAAGACCCCGGCCGCCAAGGCAATCAACGGCGACACTCTGGTTGCGGTGTTCACCACCAACGTCAAGCGCGTGACCCGGCTGATCGAACGCGACGGCGCGACCATCGAGGCGGCCCTCGACCAGGGCGAACTGCTGGCCGACGACCGCCGCGCGGCGGTCAGCGAGCTCGAGCTGGAACTGAAGACCGGCGCGCCGAGCGTGCTGTTCGACCTGGCGCGCGACCTGGCCGCCCACGCGCCGCTGCGGCTGTCGCTGGTCAGCAAGGCCGAGCGTGGCTACGCCCTGGCGCTCAACGAAACGGACGGACCCCGCCCCGACGCGCCGCTGGATCCCGGCGCGACGACCGGAGAGGCGTTGCAGGCGCTCGGCCGGACGGCCCTGTGCCGCCTGTGCGCCGCCGCCGAAGCCCTGCACGCCCGCCCCGGTCCCGAACGGGTGCACAAGCTGCGGGTGGCGGCGCGACGGTTCCGGGCCCTGCTGTCGACCTTCAAGGCCCTGGCCGGCGCTCCGGACGCCGCTCACGTCAAGGCCGAGCTGAAATGGCTGGCCGACGAACTGGGCGAGGCGCGGAACCTGGACGTGTTCATCGCCGACGTCTGGCGGCCGGCCGCCGAAAGCCAGGCTGCGGGGGATCCGGCCGCGCAGGACCAGCCCGACGCGGCGGCCCAGGAGGAGGCGCAGGCCCTGGCGGCGTTCGGCAAGGCGCTGCTGTCGGCCCAGACCGACGCCTACGCCAAGGCCGACGCGGCCGTGGACAGCGCTCGCTTCCGCGCCCTGGCCATCGACGCCGCCGCCTGGCTGGAGGCCGGGGCCTGGACCACCGACAAGGCTCTCGAGAAGCGCCGCGACAAGCCCGCCGCCGACTTCGCCGCCAAGGCGTTGGACAAGCGCCGCCGCCGCATCCGCAACGACGGCCGCGACCTGGCCGCCCTCGGCCCCGAGAACCGTCACCACCTGCGCATTCGCGGCAAGAAGCTGCGCTACGCGGTCGAGGACCTAGGCGGGTTGTTCCCCGACCATCCCAAGCGCCTGGCCCGCTTCGTCGAGGCGACCAAGGATCTGCAGGACGTCCTGGGCGTGCTCAACGACCTGGCCGCCCGCGAGGCCCTGGCCCGTGAGGTGGCGCTGTCCTGCGAGGACCCCCAGGCCGCCTTCGCCGCCGGTCGCCTGACGGCGGGCCGAGCCGAGCGCGAGGCCGAGCTGTTGGCCGAGGCCCAGGGCGCCTACGTCACCTTCGCCGAAGCCAAGCGGTTCTGGTGACCGCCCCTCATTCCGGAAGCGCCGCATGAAAGTCGAGATCTCGATCCTGACCTTGGCGGCCGTCCTCGCCCTCGTGCCCGGCGTGGCCGGAGCCGACGGCGTGAGCAGCTTCAAGGACTGGACGGTGGTCTGCGACAACCTGCGAAACTGCCAGGTCGCCGGCTTCTCGGCTGACGACAGCGAACTGCCCGCGGTGCTGCGCCTGAGCCGAGCGGGCGGGGCGGGCGCGCCGGCCAAGGTCGAGATCGACCTGCTGGGCGAGACCGGCTTCGAGGGCAAGACCCCGACCCTGGCCGTCGACGGACGGGTCGTGATGACGGGCAAGACGGTGACTTCGCGCGACAGCGCGGACTTCACGGTCGTGCTCGACGACGCCCAGGTGGGACCGCTGCTGGGCGCGGCCCGCAACGGGACGCTTCTGTCGATCCGGTCCGGCGACAAGGACCTGGGGCAGGTGTCCCTGGCCGGCATGGTCGCGGCCCTGCGCTACGCCGACGACCAGCAGAAGCGGGTCGGCACGGTGACGGCCATGGTCGCCAAGGGCGCGGCGCCGGCCTCCAGCGTCCCCCCGCCGCCGCCCGCGCCGCTCCTGCACGCCGCTCCGGCGGTCGCCCAGACCGGCCTGCCGACCAGGCCGCCGGCGGCGACCAAGGCGCTGGTCGGCAAGGCCGAATGCGATGTCGAGCCGGGCTCCGAGGGCGAACCCGAAGCCTGGCGGCTGTCGGCCGACAAGGTGCTCTGGCGAATGCCCTGCGGCGGCGGGGCCTATAATTTCAGCGGCCTGTTCGTGGTGGTCGACAAGGCTGGCCGCGCCAGCCTGGCGCCGCTGGAAGGCGTCGACGACGGCCTTGCCACCAATGCCGGCTACGATCCCAAGACCCGCATCCTGTCGTCCTACGACAAGGGGCGCGGGGTCGGCGATTGCGGCGGCTCGAGCGAGTGGGTGTGGACCGGCGAGGTCTTCGCCCTGTCCCAGGCGGCGACCATGCCGGTCTGCCGGGGTTATGGCGGCGATTGGCCGATCGTGTTCCGCGCCGAGGTCCGGTAGCGGGGCGGCATATAAAGAAATCCTTATGCCTTAATTGCGAGAACTGGCGGGGCGCGGTATAGACCGCGCAAGACCATCCCCCGACCGCAGGAGCCCGACCGTGGCCGACTACATCGTCAAGGACATCTCGCTCGCCGATTACGGCCGCAAGGAAATCGCCATCGCCGAGACCGAAATGCCCGGTCTGATGGCCACCCGCGCCGAATACGGCCCGGCCCAGGTCCTGAAGGGCGCCCGCATCGCCGGCAGCCTGCACATGACCATCCAGACCGCCGTTCTGATCGAGACCCTCACCGCTCTGGGCGCCGACGTCCGCTGGGCCTCGTGCAACATCTTCTCGACCCAGGACCACGCCGCGGCCGCCATCGCCGCCGCCGGCGTCCCGGTGTTCGCCTTCAAGGGCGAGAACCTGGTCGAGTACTGGGAATACGCCCACAAGATCTTCGAATGGTCGGACGGCGGCTATCCGAACCTGATCCTCGACGACGGCGGCGACGCGACCCTGCTCTGCGTGCTGGGTCCGAAGGCCGAGAAGGATCCCTCGATCCTCAACAACCCGACCAACGAGGAAGAAGAAGCGCTCTACACCGTGATGAAGCGCTACCTGGCCGAAAAGCCGGGCTTCTACTCGGCGATCCGCGACGCCATCGGCGGCGTGTCGGAAGAAACCACCACGGGCGTGCACCGCCTGTACCAGATGGCTCAGAAGGGCGAACTGCCGTTCCCCGCCATCAACGTCAACGACAGCGTCACCAAGAGCAAGTTCGACAACCTGTACGGCTGCCGGGAATCGCTGGTCGACGCCATCCGTCGCGGCACCGACGTCATGCTCTCGGGCAAGGTCGCGGTGGTCTGCGGCTACGGCGACGTGGGCAAGGGCTCGGCGGCTTCGCTGCGTCAGGGCGGCGCCCGCGTGATCGTCACCGAAATCGATCCGATCTGCGCCCTGCAGGCGGCGATGGAAGGCTATGAAGTCCAGACCCTGGACGACTGCGCCGGCCGCGCCGACATCTTCGTCACCGCCACGGGCAACAAGGACGTCATCACCGTCGATCACATGCGGCAGATGCGCAACAACGCCATCGTCTGCAACATCGGCCACTTCGACTCGGAAATTCAGGTCGCCGGCCTGAAGAACTTCAAGTGGGACGAGATCAAGCCGCAGGTCCACCACATCGAGTTCCCGGACGGCAAGAAGATCATCCTGCTGTCGGAAGGCCGCCTGGTGAACCTGGGCAACGCCACCGGCCACCCGAGCTTCGTGATGTCGGCTTCGTTCACCAACCAGACGCTGGCCCAGATCGAACTGTGGACCAACAAGACGGCCTACAAGAACGACGTCTACACCCTGCCCAAGCACCTGGACGAAAAGGTCGCCCTGCTCCACCTGGAGAAGCTGGGCGCCAAGCTGTCGACCCTGCGCAAGGACCAGGCCGACTACATCGGCGTACCGGAAAAGGGCCCGTTCAAGCCGGACCACTACCGCTACTAGGCCTGGCTCCAAGCCAAGCCGGAAGGGCCCGTCGCGGAAACGCGGCGGGCTTTTTATTGGACGCTGAAGCAATTTTGGCATGCTCGTCGCGCGGATAACGATGTTCGATGACGTATGCGCCACTCATGGCCGTGCTTGCCCTATTCAAGTCCGCAATGCTCGGCTAAGCCGCTTGTCATGCCGCTTGCTCTGATCATCTCCAGCCATGTCGCCGGCAGCCGGGTCGGCGCGTCGGCCCAGGCCGCCGCCCTCGTGCAGTTCCGCATCGACTCGATGATCGTGCCGACCGTGCTGTACGGCCGCCATCCCGGCTGGGGCATTCCCGGGGGCGCGCCGGCCCCCATCGAGGTGATGGAAGGCATGCTCGACGGCATCGAGGCCAACGGCCTGTTCGGCCTGACCGACGTGGTCATCACCGGCTATTTCGCCAGCGCCGCCCAGGTGCGCGCCGCGGCCCGCACCATCGACGCCGTGCGCGCCGCGCCGCGCGACGGCGCCGCCGCCCGCAAGCCGACCGTGATCATCGACCCGACCATGGGCGACGCCGGCAAGGGCCTGTACGTCCCGGCCGAGGTGGCCGAGGCCATCGCCGCCGACCTGATCCCCCGCGCCGACATCGTGGCCTGCAACGCCTGGGAGCTTCAACGCCTGACCGGCACGGACTCGCGCGATCCGCAAGCCGCTGTGCGGGCGGGGCGTCTGCTGAACAAGCCGACCCTGGTGTCGTCCGTGCAGAGAGGGAACGAGATCGGCGTCGTCTATGTCGACCGCAAGGAAGCCTGGCTGGCGGCCCACGCCAAGGCCGAGCGCTCGCCCAGCGGCACCGGCGACCTGCTGACCGCCCTCTACGCCGCCTCGATCCTGGAAGGCCAGACCATCTCGTACGGCCTGGCCCGCGCCGTCGGCGGCGTGGCCGAGACGGTGACGGCGGCCAACATCTGGAACGCCCCCGAACTGCCGATCGTGGCCATGGCCGCGCGCATCAAGCAGACCTCGCCGACCGTGCGGATCGAGCGGCTGGCTTAATCGCCGAAGTGCGCCGCTAGGTTCGTCAGCACCAGGTCTGCCATGGCCTTGCGGCCCTCTATCGTCGCGCTGCCGGTGTGGGGTTGCAGCACCACGTCGTCGCGATCCAACAAGGCGGCGGGAACGTGCGGCTCGTCCGCGAAGACGTCCAGCGCCGCTCCGGCGATGACGCCGGCTGCCAGCGCCGCGATCAGGGCCGCCTCGTCGACCACCGAACCCCGTGAGACATTGATCAGCAGGCCGCGCGGACCCAGGGCTTCCAGCACGGCGGCGTCGACAAGGGCCTGCGTGCCCGACCCGCCGGCGGTGGCCACGAACAGCACCTCGACGTCGCGCGCCAGGTCCAGCGGGCTGGCGGCATAGGCGTAGGGCGCGTCGTCCACGGGCCGACGGCTGTGATAGGCGACCTGGGCGGCGAAGGGCGCGACGCGCGCGGCGATGGCCCGGCCGATCTGGCCCAGCCCCAGCACCCCGACGCGCCGGCCGCTGGCGCGCGAGGCCAGGGGCGGGTTCGCACCCGGCGTCCATTGGCCCGCGCGCACGAAGCGGTCCCCGACCATCATCCGCCGCGACAGGGCCAGCCACAGGCCGACGGCCAGGTCGGCGACGTCGTCGGTGAGCACGCCGGGCGTGGTCGTCACCGCCACCCCGCGCGCGGCGGCGATGTCGAGGTCGACGGCGTCCAGGCCGACGCCGTTGACCGCCACGATCTCCAGCGCCGGCAGCCGGGCCCAGAGATCGGCCGGAACGCCGGTTCCGCCGCCGGTGACGACCCCGCGCACCTTGGGGCCGACCGACTCAAGCAGGGCCTCGGGATCGGCGGCGCGGTGCAGACGGTGGACGGCGTAGCGGGCGTCCAGGCCGGCTTCCAGAGTTTCCGAGAACGACTGCAGCGACAGCAGGTCGACGGCCATGGGCGGACTCCGGGCGGGACGTTATCCTCCGATGGCAAACCCGGCCGGCCTGGGCTAGACGAAATCGCATGACCGTCGACATCACCGGCTTCTGCCCCGACCGCTTTTCCGCCGTCCGCGACGCGTTCGCGGCCAATTTCGAGAACGCGGGCGAGCTGGGCGCGCGGTTCAGCCTGGCCATCCATGGCGAGGTCGTCGTCGACCTGATGGGCGGCTTCGCGGACCGCAAGCGCGAGGTCGCGTTCGGGCCCGACACGCTGACGCCGCTGTTCTCGACCACCAAGGCCGTCGCGGCCCTGCTGATCGCTCGGCTCGTCGACCAGGGCAAGCTGACCTACGACCAGACGGTGGCCTCGGTCTGGCCGGAGTTCGCGCAGAACGGCAAGCAGGACGTCACGGTCGGCCAGGTGATGTCGCACCAGGACGGGCTGTCGGGCTTCCCGGACGAGACCGACCCGTCGATCTGGTTCGACTGGCAGGCCACGACCGCCAAGCTGGCCGCCATGGCCCCGCTGTGGCCGGTCGGCTCGGCCAGCGGCTACCACCCGGTGACCTTCGGCTTCACGGCCGGCGAAATCTTCCGCCGGGTCGACGGCCGGACCATGGGGACCGCCCTGCGCGAGGACCTGGCCGAACCTCTGGACCTGGACATCTGGATCGGCCTGCCCGACAGCGAGCACGCCCGCTGCGCCGAACTGATGCGGCCCACGGCGCTGCCGAAGTTCGGCGAGATCAACGAGGCGGTGAAGGCCGCCTTCATGACCAAGTGGGCGGCGCCCGGCGGACGCGGCACGGCGGACTGGCGGCGGGCCGAAATCCCGTCGGCCAACGGCCACGCCACCGCCCCGGCCCTGGCCCGTCTGATGGGCGCCCTGGCGTCCGGCGGCGAGCTGGACGGCGTCCAGGTGCTGTCGCCGGCCCTGATCGCCCAGGCGAGCGCCGAGCGGATCGTCGGCCAGGACCTGGTCCTGCCCTATGTGATCAGCTGGGGCGCCGGCTTCATGCGCAACACGCCCAACTTCTTCTACGGTCCGAATCCGGACGCCTTCGGCCACAGCGGCTGGGGCGGCTCGTGCGCCTTCGCCGATCCGGCGCGCGGCGTGTCGGGGGCCTATGTGATGAACAAGCAGGGGACCGAGCTGATCGGCGACCCGCGCGCCGTGCGTCTGATCCAGGCGGCCTACACCGCGCTCTAACGGCTTCGGAGACCAGCATGGGCAAGGCCGGGATCGCGAGCGTCGTCGGACTGGCCGGCCTGGGCTGGATTTCTACCGCCCACGCCCAGGACGCCGCCCGCGACTTCTGCGCCGACCGGCCGGGCAAGGGCTCGCCGCCCTGCGTGCTCGACGCCGGACGCTTCCAGGCCGAGCTGGGCGTGGCCGACGGGGCCTGGAGCCGGGGCGGCGGGGTCTCGACCGACGACGAAACCTACGGGGCGCTCGAGCTGCGGCTGGGCCTGACCCCGATGCTGGAAGGCCAGCTGGCCTGGAGCGCCCACGAACGGGTTCGCCAAGAGGATCGGGCCACGGGCGAGGCTTCCACGGCGAAGGGGGAGGGCGACCTGACCCTCAGCCTGCGCTGGTCGCTGCGCAATCCCGGCGGCGACGGCGTCTCGGTCGCCTTGCAGCCCTTCGTCTCCGCCCCGACGGGAACGGGCGGGATCGGCGATCGCGTATGGCTGGGCGGGGTGATCGCGCCCGTCTCGCTGCCGCTGAACGCCGACTGGTCGCTGGCCCTGTCGCCCGAGCTGAGCGCGCGGCCGGACGCCGACGGTTCGGGACGTCACGCCGGGTTCGGCGGCGCGGTCGGGGTGGGGCGTTCGTTCGGTCCGCTGGCCCTGGGCGCCGAGCTGTGGGCCGACCGCGACGAGGATCCGTCGGGCGGCGTCACCTCGGCCAGCTTCGACCTGACGGCCGCCTGGACCCTGCGGTCGGTCAAGGACCTGCAACTGGACGCCTCGGCCTATGTCGGGCTGAACCGCGCCACGCCGGACCTCGAACTGGCGGTGGGCGTGGCCAAGCGGTTCTAGGTTTCGGCGCGCGGCTTGGGCGCGATCATCAGCCACCCCACGACGCCGGCCGCCACGGCCATCGTGGCGCTGATCGCCATCACCCACGGATAGCCGTGGGGGCCCGGCGCGAAATAGATCAGGCCCAGCACGGCCACGGCCAGCAGGCCGGCGATGCGGGCGACGGCGTTGTTGACGCCCGAGGCGACGCCGGCGTGGCTGGCGGCCACCGCGCTCATCACCGTGTTGGTCAGGGGCGCCACCGCGACGGTCATGCCCAGGGCGACCACCAGCAGGCCGGGCAGGACGCCGGTCCAGAAGCCCGAGGCGATCCACGGCGCGCCCAGCAGGCCGAAGCCGATCCCGGCCAGGATCGGCCCGACCGTCAGCATCGGCCGCGCCCCGAACCGGTCGGCCAGCCGGCCCGCCAGGCCTGACAGGCTGCCCATGATCAGCGAGAACGGCAGCAGGGTCGCCCCGGCCTTGGCGGCCGAATAGCCGTGGCGGGCGATCAGCTCGTAGGGCAGGAAGAACAGGGCGCCGGTCAGGCCGAAATACAGCGCCAGGGTCAGCAGGTTGGCGCCGCTGAAGGTCCGCGAGCGATAGAGCGCCAGCGGCATCATCGGGTGTTTCTCGCGTGCCTGGCTGACCAGGAAGCCCGCCAGCAGGGCCGCGCCGGCCGCCAGCGCGGCCCACACCGCGCCGCTGGTCCAGCCGCGTTCGCCCGCCGCCGTCAGGCCCCAGGTCACCGCGCCCAGGCCGGCGGCGGCCAGGACCGCGCCGCGCCAGTCCAGGTGCTCGACCTCCGGGTCGCGGCTCTCGCGCACCGCCGCCAGGGCCAGGCCGATGGTGGCGGCGGCCAGTGGGATGTTGATCAGGAAGATGGCGCGCCACGAGACGTGGTCGACCAGCCAGCCGCCCAGCACCGGGCCGATCGCCGTGGTCACGGCCCCGAACCCGGCCCAGGCCCCGATCGCCGCGCCGCGCTCGTCGTCGTCGAAGGTCGAGCCCAGGATCGCCAGACTGGCGGGCACCAGCATGGCCGCGGCGATCCCCTGCACGGCGCGGGCGGCGATCAGCCAGCCGGCGTCGGGGGCCAGGGCGCAGCCCAGCGAAGCCGCCGCGAACAGCAGGACGCCGATCACGAACACCCGTCGTCGCCCGAAGCGGTCGCCGGCCGAGCCGCCGATCAGCACCAAGGCGCCCAGCAGCAGCAGGTAGGCGTTGACGATCCACTGCACCTGGGCGGCGTCGGCCTTCAAGGCGGTCCGCATGGCGGGCAGGGCGACATTGACCACCGAGCCGTCGATGAAGGCCATGCTCGAGCCCAGCACCGTGGCCGCCAGGGCAAGGCGCTTGCGGGGCGTCGAGCCGTCTGGACTGGCGGCGCGGATGACGCCTTCGTCGCAGGGAGAATGTTGCGGACCGGCCATGGGCGCGAGCATGGCCCAAGGCCGCCCCCCGCGCCAAGTCTTGACCCGAGGACTGCTGTCAGGCTCTGGCCAGCAACGCGGCCATCGCTTCTTCCTGGCGGGTCAGCATCGAGCGGCCCTTGTTGCGCTTCAGCGGCGCGGCCTGGCCGGTCAGCAGATAGGCCAGGCCCCGGCCGCTCGTTGGATTGACCCATAGGCCCGAGGTCAGGCCGTAGGCGTCTCCGGCGTGGCCGATCCAGCCCTCGCAGCCGTCGAACGGATTGTCGAAGCCCTCGACCCCGGTCAGGGTCTGGACGCCCAGGCCGTAGGCGCGGATCAGGCCGCCATAGCCTTCGCCGTTGGGGTGGGCCGGGTCGAACCGCCAGGTCGGCGTGCTCATGGCTTCGAAGGTCTCGGGCTTCAGGATCGGGGCGCCGCGCCGGGCCAGCAGTCGGCCGATCGCATCCAGGTCGTTGATCGAGGCCCGCAGGCCGCCCTGCGGCGCGAACACGAAGCCGTTCTCGCCGGGGACGTAGTCGTCGAGCGAACGCCCCGCCGCCTCGGCGCCGACGCGGACGGCGGCCTGGGGCGCGGGCGGCAGGGTCTGGTCCAACTGGGCGACCCAGGGTCCGGCGGCGTCCCACGGCCCGTCGTCGGACGGAGCCTTGCGATAGAGCACGGCGCGCCGGTCACGGACCGCCTGCGAGACCCCGCTCCAGTTGAAGCCGCCCTTCAGGTCCAGAGGCTCCAACACCCGGGCGGCCATGAACCGGTCGAAGCGTTGGCCCGACAGGCGCTCGATCAGCTGGGCGACCACGGCGTAGTTGACGTCGGCATAGGCGAACCAGTCGCCCGGCGCTTCTTCGGCCGGACCGAACCAGGCGCCGTCGTCCCACTGGACGCCGCCGGGCGTCAGGGCCGCGCTCAGCGGGCGGCCGAAGACCACCGGATAGCTGGGGCCGTTGCGCAGGCCGCTGGTGTGCGACATCAGCCGGCGCGGGGTGATCGCCGCCTGGGGGAAGCGCGGATGGCGCAGGGACCAGCCGAGGATGTCGGAGACGTCGTCGTCCAGTCCGACCTTTCCGGCCTCGACCAGGGTCATGAAGCCGATCGCCGTGACCAGCTTGGAGATCGAGGCGATGCGGGCCGGCGACTCCTCGGTCATGGCGCGGCCGGTCGCGATGTCGGCCAGGCCGCGCGTGACGGCGACCGTGGCGGGCCTCGGCGGACCGCTGAAGCGGGCGCCCGCCAGGCCGGGAAMGGCGGCCAGCGGGTCGCCCGCGCCGGTCAGCAGGTCGTCGAACGGGTCGCGCGCCGCGCCGGTCATGGCCAGGGCGCCGGCGGCGGCGAGCAGGGAGCGTCGGGTCGGCATGCGGCGGCTCTCGTGAGAGGGCCAGCCTAGCCGTTGTTCGAAACCGTCGTCATCCCCCGAAGGGCACGAGGGATGACGCGGCTCGTCAGGCGACCGCCACAGCCCGCGCGCGCTTCCACGCCCCGTAGGCGAACACCGCCACGCCCAGCCAGATGAACACGAACGACAGGGCCCGCATCGGCGTGAACGCCTCGCCCAGGACGACGCCGATCAGGAACTGGATGGTCGGGGCGATGAACTGCAGGAAGCCCATGGCGCTGAGCGGCATGCGGCGCGCCGACCAGGCGAACAGGGCCAGGGGCACGACCGTGGCCGGTCCGGCGATCAGTAGCAGGGTGGTGACCCCGGCCCCCGTCGCGAAGTGGCCGACGCCGGTCGCCTGCAGGTGCAGCACGTACAGCAGGCCCGGCACGGCCAGATAGGCGCATTCGATGAACAGGCCCGTCTGGGCGTCGGCCTTCACCTGCTTCCGCAGGATGGCGTAGGCGCAGAAGCTGAAGGCCACGCCCAGCGAGATGATCGGCAGGTGGCCCAGGGCTGCGGTCTGGATCGCCACGCCGATCACGGCCAGGCCGATGGCGATCGCGCCCTCGCGGCTGATCCGCTCACGGAACAGGATGGCCCCGGCCGCCATGTTCATCAGCGGGTTGATGTAATAGCCCAGGCTGGTCTCGATCACGTGGCCGGCGTTGACCGCGAACACGTAGATCGACCAGTTGGTGAAGATCGCGGCCGTCGAACAGGCCAGCACCAGCATGGTCTTGGGCTGGCGCAGCACGGCCATCACCTGCCCGCCCTGCCGGGCCAGCAGGACGGCCAGGAACGCCCAGGGCGCGGCCCACAGGGTGCGGTGGGCGATCATTTCCCAGGAGCCGACGCCCAGATTGGCCAGCAGGTGGAAGTACAGCGGCAGGAAGCCCCACAGCAGGTAGCAGCCCACCCCGGCGATCAATGCGGTCCGGGCTTCGTCCGGGCTCTTGGTCGTCAAGTCCGCCGACATGGCGTCGTCCCCTCGAATCGGAAAAGAAAAGGGCTCCCGGGACCTTAAGTCCCGGGAGCCCCTGAAATCGTCCACCCGCTTGTTGCGGAGGGCGGTTTAGGCCGGGAGTTTCTGCTTGATGAGACCCTTCTCATGCAGCAGCTGCGCGATCTGCACGGCGTTCAGCGCCGCGCCCTTGCGCAGGTTGTCGGCCACGCACCAGAGCGCGATGCCGTTCTCCACGGTCGGGTCGGTGCGGATGCGCGAGACATAGACCGGGAACTCGCCGGCCGATTCCTTCGGCGTCATGTAGCCGCCGTCCTCGCGCTTATCGACCACCTGCACGCCGTCGGCGTCGCGCAGGATCTCGCGGACGTCGTCCTCGTCCAGCGGGGTCTCGAACTCGATGTTCACGGACTCGGCGTGGCCGACCATGACCGGCACGCGCACGCAGGTGGCGGTCAGCTTGATGGACGGATCCAAGATCTTCTTGGTCTCCATCATCATCTTCCACTCTTCCTTGGTGAAGCCGTCTTCCATGAAGACGTCGATGTGGGGGATGACGTTGAAGGCGATCTGCTTGGTGAACTTCTTGGGGGCCGGGGCGCCCAGGACGAACACGCCCTTGGTCTGCTCCCACAGCTCGTCCATGCCTTCCTTGCCCGCGCCCGAGACCGACTGGTAGGTCGAGACGACCACCCGCTTGATCTTGGCTTCGGCGTGCAGGGGCGCCAGCACCACCACCAGCTGCGCGGTCGAGCAGTTCGGATTGGCGATGATGTTCTTGGGCAGCTTGTTGACGGCGTCGGGGTTCACTTCCGGCACCACCAGCGGCACGTCCGGATCCATCCGGAAGTGGGAGCTGTTGTCGATGACGATCGGACCGGCCGCGCCGATCTTCTCGCCCCAGGCCTTGGAGATGGCGCCGCCGGCGCTCATCAGCACGATGTCGACCTTGGAGAAGTCGAATTGCTCCAGGTCTTCGCAGTGCAGGGTCTGGCTGCCGAACGAGACTTCCACGCCGATGGATTTGCGCGAGGCGATGGCATGCATCTTGTCCACGGGGAACTTCAGTTCCTCGAGGATATTGAACATCTCACGGCCCACATTGCCCGTGGCGCCGACCACGGCGACCCGGTAACCCATCGCAGCCTCCAATTCGTATCTGAAACCCGCCAGGCGCGGCGGGAGCGGACCCGTTACGCCCCGGAAGGCGAGGAAGCAAGAACAGGCTTTCTAATGCGACGCTTAGCGCAGGGCGTCGGGGGAAGATTTCACCCCGCCTGCGTGGATTCTGCATCGGGTAGGGGAAAAGGCTACCGCTTCTCCGCCTTCAGGAAGTCCACGAACGCCCGCAGCGGCGCGGGCATGTGGCGGCGGCTGGGATAGTAGAGATACGGCCCGCTGAACGGCGGCAGCCAGTCGTCCAGCACGGTCTCCAGTCGCCCGGCGGCGATGGAATAGGCGACGAAGCCCTCGAAGGTGGCCAGCAGGCCCAGTCCCGCCTCGACGGCGGCCAGTTCCAGCTCGCCGCTGTTGGTGATCAGCGGTCCGTCGGGCTGGACCTTGATCACTTCGCCGTCCTTCTCGAACTCCCAGGCGTAGCTGGACCCGCTGGGGAAGCGGTGGCGGATGCAGGGGTGGTTCAGCACCTCGCGCGGATGGGTCGGGCGGCCGTGCTTCTCGAAATAGGCCGGAGAGCCGACCACCACGAAACGCTGCGGCCCGGCCAGGGGCACGGCGATCATGTCCTTCTCCAGCCGCTCGTCATAGCGCGCTCCGGCGTCGAAGCCCGCGGCCAGCACGTCGACGAAGGCCTCCTCGACGCTGACCTCGACCCGGATTCCCGGATGAGCGGCCAGGAAGCGGGGGATCAGGTCGGGGAAGACGATCCGCGACACCGCGCCCGGCACGTTCAGCTTCAAGACGCCGATCGGGCTGTCGCGGAAGGCGTTGATCTCGTCCAGGGCCAGGCCGACGTCGGCCAGGGCGGGGGTCAGGCGGGCCAGCAGCCGCTCGCCGGCCTCGGTCGGGGTGACGCTGCGGGTGGTGCGGTTCAGCAATCGCACGCCCAGGTCGGCCTCCAGCCGGCGCAGGGCTTCCGACAGCGACGAGGCCGAGACCCCGCGCTGGGCGGCCGCGCCCCGGAAGCTGCGGGCCCGGGCCACGGCTGTGAAGGCGTCTAGATCGGCGAGGTCGGGCTGGGCCATTGTGCTATTTTCCGAACGGCTCGTGCGGCAATGACCGGATTATCGCACGCGAGGCGGCGGCGCATAGTCCCCGCCATCGAACACGCACGCTTTCGGAGACTCCCCCATGCAAACCCGTCAACTCGGCAAGACCGGTCCCGTCGTCTCGGCCTTGGGCCTCGGCGCCATGGGCATGTCGGGCATGTACGGTCCGGCCGACCGCGCCGAGAGCCTGGCCACGATCGACGCGGCCCTGGAGGTCGGGATCACCTTGATCGACACCGGCGACTTCTACGGCATGGGCCACAACGAGATGCTGATCGGCGAGGCCTTGCGCGGTGGCAAACGCGACAAGGCGATCCTCAGCGTCAAGTTCGGCGCCCAGCGCGATCCCGGGGCCGGCTGGATCGGCTTCGACGGCCGCCCGGCGGCGGTGAAGACCTCGCTGGCCTATACGCTGCAGCGCCTGGGCGTCGACCACATCGACATCTATCGCCCCGCCCGCCTGGACCCCGTCGTGCCGATCGAGGACACGGTCGGGGCCATCGCCGACATGGTCAAGGCCGGCTATGTGCGCCACATCGGCCTGTCGGAGGTGGGCGCCGAGACCATCCGCAAGGCCCACGCCGTGCATCCGATCGTCGACCTGCAGATCGAATATGCGTTGATCACCCGCGGGGTCGAGGACAAGATCCTGCCGGTCCTGCGCGAACTGGGGATCGGCATGACCGCCTACGGCGTGCTGTCGCGCGGCCTGATCAGCGGCCACTGGGACAAAGGCCAGGGCAAGGCCAAGGGCGACTTCCGGGCCGGCGGTCCGCGCTTCCAGGGCGAGAATGTCGACAAGAACCTGGCCCTGGTCGAGGCGCTGCGGAAGATCGCCGACGCCAAGGGCGTCAGCGTCGCCCAGATCGCCATCGCCTGGGTGGCCGCCCAAGGGGACGACATCGTGCCGCTGGTCGGGGCCCGGACCCGCGCACGCCTCTCCGAGTCGCTGGGCGCGCTGGACGTGACCCTGTCGGCCGGCGACCTGGCCGCGATCGAGCAGGCCGTGCCCAAGGACGCGGCGGCCGGCACGCGCTATGCCGAGGCCCAGATGGCCCACCTCGACAGCGAGCACTGACTGGTTCGCCGGCTCCCGTTTTCAAGGGTGGGCGGATGAAAATTTCGGTCTGTTAAAGGCCGCGAAGCTGGGTTTAGCTTCGCGGCCATGATCGAAGCTCTGCTGAAAAAGATGGTCAAGGTCGGCGACCTGACGGTCCACCTGCCCAACGGTTCGACGACCAAGGCCGGCGACGGCTCGGGTCCGCCGGTGACGATGCGCGTCAACGGCCGCGGCCTGCGCCGCCTGGTCGCCAATCCCAGCCTGGGCCTCGGCGAGGCCTATATGGAAGGCGACCTGAAGATCGAGCAGGGCACGCTGTGGGACCTGCTGGAGATCGTCGGCAAGAGCGGCGGGCGCACGCCCAAGCGCGGCACGCCGCTGAAGCGGGCCCAGAAGGCGATCAAGCGCTCGGTGCAGTCGGTCAACGACCGCATCGCCTCGCGCCGCAACGTCGCCCACCACTACGACGTCTCCAACGAGCTCTATAAGCGCTTCCTCGACGAGGACATGCAGTACAGCTGCGCCTATTTCGCGCGGCCCGACATGACCCTGGAAGAGGCCCAGGCCGCCAAGAAGGCCCACATCGGCGCCAAGCTGAACATCACGCCGGGCATGAAGGTGCTGGACATCGGCTCGGGCTGGGGCGGCATGTCCCTGACCCTGGCGGCCGCCCACGGGGCGAAGATGACCGGCGTCACCCTGTCGACCGAACAGCTGGCGCTGGCCAGGGAGCGGGCGCAGAAGGCCGGCCTGTCCGACCAGGTCGAGTTCCGCCTCACCGACTATCGCGACCTGGATGAGACCTTCGACCGCATCGTCTCGGTCGGCATGCTGGAGCACGTCGGCGCGCCGAACTTCCAGACCTATTTCGACACCGTCAAACGCCTGCTGGCCGACGACGGCAGCGCGGTGATCCACTCGATCGGCCGGATGAGCGGCCCCGGCGCGACCAACGCCTTCACCGCCAAGTACATCTTCCCGGGCGGCTACATCCCGGGCCTGTCGGAGATCGTCAAGGCGGTCGAGGCGGCGGGCCTGTGGATCACCGACATCGAGATCCTGCGCCTGCACTATGCCGAGACCTGCAAGCACTGGCGCATGCGCTTCCTGGCCGATCCGGACATCCCCACGATGTTCGACGAGCGGTTCCGGCGGATGTGGGAGTTCTACCTGTGCGGGGCCGAGCTGGGCTTCCGCTACGGCGGCCACATGGTGTTCCAGATCCAAGTGGCCAAGAAGGTCGGGGCCCTGCCGATCACCCGGGACTACATGTTCGACGGCGAAAGATAGCGGCGCCGTACTTGCGCCCAAATGCGGGGCGCTGATGATCTTCAGTTGAGTGGCGTGGCGTTCTCCCTGGGTGTGACACGGAGAGTCCCGATGATCCGGTTCGGCCTGCTGCTCGCGGCCTTCATGATGCTGCTGGCGGCCCCGCCCGCCCTGGCTCAGAGCCAGGTGCGCGACTTCGAGGTCGCGTCGAAGGCCTTCGACGGGAACAAGCTCGGGATCAGCGGCCAGCGGCGCGTGCGGGTCTATCTGCCCGACGGCTACGAGGCCTCGGGTCGGCGCTACCCGGTGATCTACTACCTGCACAACATCTTCGAGGACGAGCGCGGGGCCTTCGACCAGCACGATCTGCGAGGCCTGCTGGACCGGGCGATCAAGGCGGGGACGATCCCGCCGGTGATCGTGGTCGCCGCCGACTTCAGCACGCCGCTGGGCGGATCGATCTACGCCAACTCGCCGGTCACGGGGAACTGGCGCGACTTCATGGTCAAGGATCTGGTCCCGTGGACCGACGGCCGGTTCCGCACCCTGGCCAGCCGCGACTCGCGGGGCCTGGCCGGCGACCGGATGGGCGGGCACGGGGCCATCGCCTTCGGCATGCGCCATCCGGACGTGTTCGGCGCGGTCTACGCCCTGCATCCGGTCGGCACGGGCCTGGGCCTGCAGACCATGTCCTCGCGCCCGAACTTCGACCTTCTGCAGGGAGCCAAGTCGCTGGACGACCTGAAGGCCGATCCGTTCTCCCAGCTGTTCACCGCCATCTACCAAGCCCACCTGCCCAATCCGGCCAAGCCGCCGCTCTATGCCGACCTGCCGGCGCGCAAGGTGGACGGCAAGCTGATCATCGACGCGGCCCTGACCGAGAAGCTGATCGACAGTTTCGCGCTCGAACGCTCGGTGGGACGCTACGCCGACAACCTCAGGACCCTGCGCGGCTTCAAGTTCGACTGGACGCGGGGCGATCCCAATCCCGACCACGTGGTCTCCAACCAGGCCTTCTCGCGCCTGCTGACCGAATACGGCGTGCCGCACGAGGCCGAGGAATATGTCGGCGGCTGGGGCGACCGCACCTGGGGCGAGACGGGGCGGGTCCGGACGGATTTGCTGCCGTTCTTCGCCCAGACGCTGGTGTTCGAGGGAAGCTAGGCCCTCCCCCATGGGGGAGGCGATCGCGCGGCGATCGGTGGGAGGATATTGTCGAGCGATCGAACCTGTGCGACCAGCGCCCGATCACGCCCCCTCCGTCGGCTTCGCCGACACCTCCCCCACAGGGGGAGGGCCGTCAGCCTCAAGGACTCCCCATGGGCCAGTTTCGCGCGGCCGATCTTCTTCGCCGCAAGCCCGTGGGCCGGGTCGTCGCCGAGGGCGGCGAGCATCTTCCCGAAGATCACGCCATTGGGGGCCTGCACCGCACCATCGGCCTGTTCCAGCTGACCATGCTGGGGGTAGGGGCCACGATCGGCACCGGCATCTTCGTGGCCCTGACCACGGCCGTTCCGGCCGCCGGACCCGCCGTCATCGTCTCGTTCGTGATCGCCGGGATCACCGCGGCCCTGACGGCCCTGTGCTACGCCGAGCTGGCCTCGACCATCCCGGTGTCGGGATCGTCCTACAGCTACGCCTACGCCACCCTGGGCGAGTTCGTCGCCTTCCTCGTCGGCGCCTGCCTGCTGCTGGAATACGCGGTGTCGGCCTCGGCCATCGCCGTGGGCTGGGGGCAGTACCTGAACGAGATGTTCTCCGACCTGATCGGCTGGCGCATGCCCGACGCCATCGCCAAGGCTCCCGGCGCGGGCGGGGTGTTCAACCTGCCGGCCGTGGTGCTGGTCGGCGCTTGCCTGATCCTGCTGCTGCGCGGGGTGAAGGAGTCGGTGACGGTCAACGCCGTGCTGGTGGTGTTGAAGCTGCTGGTGCTGCTGTTCTTCGTGGTCATCGCCTTCAGCGGTTTCCACGCGGGCAACCTGACGCCGTTCGCGCCGATGGGCATGGCCGGGATCGGGGCGGCGGCCTCGTCGATCTTCTTCTCCTATATCGGCATCGACGCGGTCTCGACGGCCGGCGACGAGGTCAAGGACCCGCGCCGCACCCTGCCGCTGGGCATCATCCTGTCCCTGCTGATCGTCACCGGCGTCTACATCCTGGTGGCCCTGGCCGCCGTCGGGGCCCAGCCCTGGACGGCCTTCGCGGGGCAGGAAGCGGGGCTGGCGGTGATCCTGCGCAACCTGACCGGCCAGGCCTGGACCTCGCTGATCCTGTGCGTCGGGGCCATCGTCTCGATCTTCTCGATCACCCTGGTGGTCATGTACGGCCAGACCCGCATCCTCTACGCCATGAGCCGCGACGGCCTGCTGCCCAAGCTGTTCCAGCGGGTGAACCCGAAGACCCAGAGCCCGGACCTCAACACCTGGATCGTCGCGGCCTTCATCGCCCTGCTGGCCGCCTTCGTGCCGCTGGACACCCTGGTCAACCTGACCAGCATGGGCACGCTGATCGCCTTCGCCATCGTCTCGCTGGGGGTGATCATCCTGCGGCGGACCCAGCCGGACCTGCCACGCGGCTACCGCGTGCCGCTCTATCCGGTCGTGCCGATCGTCAGCGTGGCCTTCTGCGGCTACCTGATCATCGGCCTGCCGCTGGACACCTGGATCCTGTTCGCGGTGTGGGTGGCCGCGGCGTGCCTGATCTATTTCGGCTATTCGGCCCGGAACTCGAAGCTGGCGCGGGGTTAGCGGTCGACGATCCGGGCGCGATATGAGACCGGCCAGTCGACCTCGCTCATGCCTTCGCATTCTTCCATGCGCGATCGGCTGGAGAACCTGAACAGCGTCCCGTCCCAGACCCACCGATAGGCGTCGCCACAGGTCCGGGTCGAATTGCCGTAGACGGTCGCGGCCAGCACCTGGTTCGCGGGGTCGAACGCGAAATTCTGACCCACCTCGACCCCGGGAGGCGTCTCGATGGCGGGCGTTTCCAACAGGCGACCCCGTTCGTCGACGAGCCGCAGGATCGAGTCGTTATTGTAGCCGATCTCGCAGGTGGCGATCCAAAGCACCTTGCCCGGCGCCAGACGCGCCGCCTTGACCGTCGCCTTTTCCGAGGGACACGCCGCTTCGTGCTCCGAAGGCTCCCAACGCGGTCGTGACCTGGGCAGTCGGGCCTGTGAAACCGGCGGCGCGCGGCGGATGACCGGCGCCGCGGCGTCCACGCCGTCGTGACTGCGCGCCCACAGAAGGGCGGCGGCGCTGCCGTTCAACGAGACGACCGTGGCCGGCTCGGCCTTGCCGTCGACGCGCAATCGCGCCTCTCGGCCGACAGCCAGGGCCTGCAGGGCGCGATCCACCTCAGCGGGCTTCGTCATCCGAGCCCAAAGCCAGATCCTGGACTCGTCGCGCCCGGGGAAGGGCCTCGACCAGATCACATGGCCGTGGTCGTCGACGATCTCCAGGGTGAACAGCAGGGGCGCATGCAGGGGCCGCCCGTGGTTGGTGTCATAGGCGCCAAGGGTGATGACGCGGCGACCGTCCGCCCCGGTGGCGAGGATGATGTAGCCGGGCGACGCCCAGGACGTGCCCATGCCCCAGCTTGAACACCCGCCCTGGCCGTCGCAGGCCGCGCCCCAGTTTCCGAACCAGACGGGATGTCGCGCGAGCCCGGTTCCCGGCGCCAGCTCGGCCCGGGCCTGGCTCGCGCCCGACCACAGGCCAAGGGCCAACAGGACGCCCAAGGTCCTTCTCATGGCCTGCCGCCCTTGCCCGGGCCGTCGATCACGCGCACCCGACGCGTTGACGGCCAGAGGTCCCGGGGAATGCCCACGCAGTCCACCATCTGGGTCTGGCGGGCTACGCGAAATTGCTCCCCGTCCCAAATCCATTCGGTGCTCATGCCGCACGACCCGAGCCGGTATTCGCCATCCTGGAACCCTGACAATGTACGGGTCTGGGAGTCGTAGGTCGCGCTGGCCAGCCCGTAGTCGTCCTCTTCGGCGTAACCCTCAATCTTGGGGCCGGGTAGGCGATGGCCACGTTCGTCGAGCAACGCCATGCTCGTAAAGCTTTCACTCTTGTCCGCGAATTGGCGACAGGAGGTGTCGGCCAGGATCTTGCCGGGCGACAGGCGCGTCAGGAAAGGCCCTTCGCAAAGGGTGCCCGCCGACGGCGCCACCTTCGGCAGACGTGCCTGGCTCACAGTGGGTGCGCGTCGGATCGCAAGAGGGTGTGGATCGGGCCCTCGAGCTTGTATCCACAACAGGGCCGCGGCGCTTCCTTGCAGCGATATCGTCTTGAGCGGATCGAGCCGGCCGTCCGAATAAGTCTCAAGGGTCAGTCCCTGGGCGATGGTGGCCCGGAGGGCGGCGACATCGGCGGAGATCGATATCGTGGTCCGCCGCATCGATCGGTCGTCAGGCGCGGAAGCGATGCGGTGCGCCCAGGTCGCCTTGCCGACGGGACCGATCACCTTCAGCTCGACCGCCTTGGGCTCGCTCCCGGAGGTGGAGACGCCGAAATGCGCCGACCATTGGCCGCCGGCGGACCGTCGAAGCAGGAGATAGCTCGGCTCGGCCGATCCGCCAGCGCTGGCCCAGGCCGAGCATTCGCCGACGTCGTCACAGACGGCCGACCAGCGGTCGAAGTTCGCCGAACCGGCCTGGGCGCGCGCCTCGCCGCAGCCGAGCGCCGCGATCAGCAGCGCACCCCATATCGCCCGCACAGCCGGCCCCCATCGTTGCGAGGCGAAGCTTCCGGGCTATGCAGCCTAAGGTCAAGCGGCGGGGCGCTACTCCACCGTCACCGACTTGGCCAGGTTGCGCGGCTGGTCGACGTCGGCCCCCTTCACCACGGCGACGTGGTAGGCCAAGAGCTGGATCGGAGCCGACATCACCAGGGTCGAGACCAGCGGGTCGCTGGCCGGTGCGGTGACCACCACGCGGGCGCCGGCCGGGGCGTGCTTGGCGCCTTCGGGGTCGGTGATGAACACCACCTGGCCGCCGCGCGCCATCACCTCGCTCATGTTCGAGGCCGACTTCTCGAAATAGCTGTCATAGGGGGCCAGGATGATGATCGGGGTCTGGTCGTCGACCAGGGCGATCGGGCCGTGCTTCAGCTCGCCGGCCGCGTAGCCCTCGGCGTGGATGTAGCTGATCTCCTTCAGCTTCAGCGCGCCTTCCAGGGCCAGGGCCGACATTGGGCCGCGGCCCAGGAACAGCACGTCGCGCGCCTTGGCGATGTCGACGGCGATCTCCTTGAGGCTGTCCTCCAGGGCGATGGCCTCGGCGATCAGGCGCGGCGCCTCCAGCATCACCTTGACCATCCGCTGCTCTTCGGCGGCGTCGATCATGCCGCGCGCCTTGGCGGCGGCGACGGCCAAGGCGATCATCACGCTGACCTGTGCGGTGAAGGCCTTGGTCGAGGCCACGCCGATCTCGGGTCCGCAGTGGATGGGCCAGACCACGTCGACCTCGCGGGCCATCGTCGATTCCTGGGCGTTCACGACGACGGCGCTCTTCATGCCCTTGGCCTTGCAGTAGCGCAGGGCGGCCAGGGTGTCGGCGGTCTCGCCCGACTGCGACATGGCGATGACCAGCGAGCCCGGGCGCAGGGCCGGCTGGCGGTAGCGGAATTCCGAGGCGATCTCGACGTCGACCGGCAGGTCGGCCAGCTGCTCGATCAGGTACTTGCCGATCACCCCGGCGATATAGGACGTGCCGCAGGCGACGATCTGGATGCGCTCCAGGGCCTTGAAGTCCAGCCCGCCGGGCATGGCGGCGCGGGCGGTCAGGGCGTMGACATAGGCCGAGATCGTGCGCTGGCAGCCCTCCGGCTGGTCATGGATCTCCTTCTCCATGAAGTGCCGGTAGTTGCCCTTCTCCATCATCACCGCCGAAGCGGGGACCACCTTGACCGGGCGAACGACAGGAGCGCCCGAGGCGTCGAAGATCTTGGCGCTGTCGTGGTCGATGGCCACGTAGTCGCCCTCTTCCAGATAGATCACCCGGTTGGTGAAGGGGCCCACGGCCAGGGCGTCGGAGCCCAGGAACATCTCGCCCTGGCCCTCGCCCACCACCAGCGGACTGCCGCGGCGGGCGCCCAGGATCAGGTCGTCGGCCCCCTCGATCAGCACCGCCAGGGCGTAGGCGCCGGTCAGGCGGTCCAGGGTGGCCTTGAAGGCCTCGAGCGGCGCCAGGCCGGTGGCCAGCTCGGCGTCGATCAGCTGGGCGATGACCTCGGTGTCGGTGTCGCTCTCGAACACCCGGCCCGTGGCGGCCAGCTCGGCCTTCAGCTCGGCGAAGTTCTCGATGATGCCGTTGTGCACCAGGGTGACGCGGCCGGCGGTGTGGGGGTGGGCGTTCTGGACGTTGGGCGCGCCGTGGGTGGCCCAGCGGACATGGCCGATGCCGTTCTGGGCGACCAGCGGCTGCTCGGCCAGCACAGCCTCCAGGTTCTTGATCTTGCCCTGGGCGCGGCGGCGCTCGACCTTGCTCCCGACCACGGCGGCGATCCCAGCCGAGTCATAGCCGCGATATTCCAGTCGCTTGAGGCTGTCGATCAGTCGCTCCGAGACCGGCGCTTTTCCGACGATGCCGATGATGCCGCACATGGGCCATGATCCTTTGGAAAACGCAGCGGTGAGGACTATTGCTACCGTCGCGGTATATTTCGAGCGCCGCCTTTAGCATTCGCTTAGCGGCGGCCCTCATAAATCTGCATTTCGGATCGTTTCGCGGCCCGATGAAGACCTAATCAAGACGAGATCGAGAGATCATGAGCAAGCGCGCTTATTTCGGCACCGACGGCATCCGCGGCCAGGCCAACAAGCATCCGATGACCGCCGAGGTCGCCCTGCGGGTCGGGCTGGCGGCGGGCAAGCTGTTCCGCTCGCAGGACGACCGCCGCCACCTGGTGGTGATCGGCAAGGACACCCGCCTGTCGGGCTACATGATCGAGCCGGCCCTGGTCGCCGGTTTCGCCAGCGTCGGCATGGACGTGCGGCTGTTCGGTCCGTTGCCGACCCCGGCCGTGGCGATGATGACCCGCTCGATGCGCGCCGACCTGGGCGTGATGATCAGCGCCAGCCACAACGATTTCGCCGACAACGGCATCAAGCTGTTCGGCCCCGACGGCTACAAGCTGTCCGACGAGCAGGAACTGAAGATCGAGTCCCTGATGGACGAGGGCCTGCAGGAGGGCCTGGCCGAGCCGCGCGACCTGGGACGGGTCAAGCGCGTCGACGACGCCCAGGCCCGCTATATCGAGATCGTCAAGGCGACCTTCCCGCGCCACCTGAGCCTGGCGGGCTTGCGCATCGTCATCGATTGCGCCCACGGGGCCGCCTACAAGGTCGCGCCCGAGGCTCTCTACGAGCTGGGCGCCGAGGTGTTCCCGGTCGGGGTCGCGCCGAACGGCACGAACATCAACGCCGACTGCGGCTCGACCCATCCCGAGACCATGGCCAAGCTGGTGCGCGAGTATCGCGCCGACATCGGCATCGCCCTGGACGGCGACGCCGACCGGCTGGTGATCTGCGACGAGAAGGGCGTGGTGGTCGACGGCGACCAGATCATGGCCATCGTCGCCCTGGCCTTCGCCAAGGCCGGCAGGCTGAACGCCGGCGGCGTGGTCGCCACGGTGATGTCGAACCTGGGCCTGGAGCGGCTGATGGCCGACAACGGCCTGAAGCTGGAGCGCACCTCGGTGGGCGACCGCTACGTGATGGCCCGCATGCGCGAGGGCGGCTTCAACATCGGCGGCGAGCAGTCGGGCCACGTGATCCTGTCGGACTTCTCGACCACCGGCGACGGCCTGATCGCGGCCCTGCAGGTGCTGGCGGTGATGATCCAGAGCGGCAAGCCGATGAGCGCCCTGGGCCGTCAGTTCGAGCCCGTGCCGCAGCTGCTGGAGAACGTCCGCTTCGCCGGGGGCAAGCCGCTGGAGCACAAGACCGTCAAGGAGGCGATCGCCGACGGCGAGAGCCAGCTGAACGGCTCGGGCCGCATCGTGGTCCGCCCGTCCGGCACCGAACCCCTGATCCGCATCATGGCCGAGGGCGACGACCCGGCCCTGGTCAAGAAGGTGGTGAAGTCGATCGTCTCTGCCGTGAAGGCGGTCTGACGGCGCTAACCCCCAAACGACAACGCCCCGAGGGGGAACCTCGGGGCGCGTGCGGAGCCTGAGCGGGGCGACGGCGTCAGGCCGCCGTCTTCCAGTTCGGCTCCAGCACCACATGCGGCGGGCAAGGGGCGATCGCGCCTTGCGGCAGGCCGCGCAGTTCGTTGGCGAAGCCGTGATTGACGTCGCGGTGGTGGGCCTCGTCGGCGCGGACCACCTCGACCACGTCACGCAGCGTGGCGCCGGCGGGCAGGCTCCAGTAGTCCAGCGCGATCTGAGGCGCCGGCACGTTCGGGGACCGGCCCTCGTCGATCTCGGCCAGGTAGTGGGTATAGCTGATCACCGCCTCCTCCTCGAAATAGCCGACCACGCGGTGGGCGGTCTTGGAGGAGACGAGGTAGAGGCCGAAGAAGAACAGGTAGAACACCCACTGGGCGGCGACGACCACGAAGCGTTCGAACAGCGTGGGCTTGGCGACCTCGATGAAGGTCATCAGGTGCATGCGCTCGTTCTCGGCCTCGTCCATCAGGGTCTTGATCCAGCCCTTGTCGCTTTCCATCCGGCGCAGGCACTTCAGGTGGGTCAGGGTGGCGCCGACCATGCCGGGCACGGCGGCGACGGTTTCCAGCACCACCGCGCGATGGCCGTAGCGCTTGGCGAAGAAGGTGTCGGCGCAGAACCGCAGCGCCTTGACGAAGCCATGGGCGACAGCGTCGGAGACGCCCTTGGGCTGGTGGTGAACCGTGAGGTCGACGGGCTGGTGGGTCATCGTCTTTGTCCTGATGTCCCCGAGGTCCGCGCGGTGCGGGAACGGGTTCGACTGACCGTTTCAATAGCCCTGTCGTGAGCAAGGAGATATTCGGGGCCCGCCCCTAAGGGGCTCTGCGCTAAGGGGGTTTGCGTAGGTCCCCTGGAAGGGACGGCGGCGCCTCAGTCGCCGCCGTCCACCCCTTCCACCACCGCCCGCAGATAGTCGACGTGGCGGCGGAAGGCCTTGCGGCCGGCTTGGGTCAGGGCCACGCGGGTGCGCGGCCGCTTGCCGACGAAGTCCTTGGCGATCTCGACATAGCCGGCCTTTTCCAGGGTGTTCAGGTGGCTGCCCAGATTGCCGTCGGTCGCCTGGGTGACGGCCTTGAGCCGAGAGAACTCCACCGGATCGGCGTCGCGCTCGGCGTGGAGCGCGGCCATGATCTTCAGCCGCAGGGGCTGATGGATCAGCTCGTCCAGCTCCGCCATCCTCACGCCCTCCGCAGCCACAGACCGGCCACGAACAGCCCGCCGCCGCCGACCGCCGCCATCCAGTACGCGAGCCAGGGCTGGAAGAAGAAATAGCCGACCATGCTGGCGGCGAACATAGCCGCGCCGATCCACAGGTAGCGGGGCGCGTAGGCGATGCCGATCCCTGAATAGACCAGGCCGATCACCACGCCCGGAAAGGCGATCGCGGCATCGATGGAGGCGGGCCGAAACAGCGTGAAGGTGGCGGCGAAGAAGATCAGTATGGCCCCCATTCCGGCGACGACCTTCCAGCCCTGTCCGACCTTGGCCGCGCCCTTTGCGCCGCGGCCCAGCAGGATCGAGGCCGCGGCGCCGATCAGGTCCAGCACCAGCCACATCACGCCCCATTGTTCGGGGGGCAGGAAGCCCATCGCCGAATAGCCCAGGGCCCAGATCACGCCCCAGGACATCAGGATCGGCCCCGCCACATGGTAGCCTTTCAGCAGCCCGCTGCGGCGAGCGGCGCTCTCGATGTCGGTCAGCGCGGACGCCGCCTCGCTCTTGGAAATGCCCATCGCACCTCTCCTTGAAATGAGCGCCCAGAGCGCTCTGTAATACAGAGTGACAGGTTGATATGCTCTGTCAAGCAGAGTATTCTGCGCGTCATCGTCATTTCGACGCCTCCGGCCTACGGAGAGAGGAACTGATCGCTCGCCGAACATGTTCAGTCCGCGTACGACCGTTCAGTTCGGAGCATGGCGATGGCGTCCCTGGCATCTTCTCGGAAGGGCGCGGGCGGGTGGGCCGTCGTGCTGCTGGGCGTCGTCCTGGCGCTGATCGGACTGACCCTGACGATCGGCGGCGCCTGGCTCGCCGTGCTGGGCGGCTCGGCTTACTACGTGCTCGCGGGCCTTGGCCTGCTGGTCTCGGGCGTCCTGCTGATCCAGCGCCGGGCCCTGGGAGCCTGGATCTACATCGCCGTCTTCGTGCTGACCGTGCTGTGGGCGCTGTGGGAGGTCGGGCTGAACGGCTGGGCGCTGGTCCCGCGCGTGATCGCCCCGACGGTGCTTCTGGTCCTGGTGCTGGCCGCCCTGCCGGCGGTCGACCCCGGCCCGCCCGGCCGCCGCAAGTCGCTGGTCGGCTTCGCGGCGCTGGCGGTGTTCCTGATCGTCGGCGGCGTGGTGGTGGCCGGGGCCAACAAGGCCAAGGTCGACGGGCCGCTGCCCGCCGTCGCGGCCATGACCGACAACGACCCTTCGCTGATGCGGGTCGGCGCCGACTGGCCCGCCTATGGCGGCACTTATGCCGGCCAGCGCTATTCGCCCCTGACCCAGCTGAACGCCGGCAACGCCAGGAACCTGACGCGGGTCTGGATGATCCGCACCGGCGACATGCCCAGCGCCGCCGCCGAGGGAAAGTACGGCGCCGAGAACACCCCGCTGAAGGTGGGAAACAGCCTCTATGTCTGCACGCCCAAGAACATCATGATCGCCATCGACGCGGCCACCGGCCAGACCCGCTGGCGCTACGACCCCAAGGTCCCGGACGAGGCCATCCCCTACACCGCCGCCTGCCGGGGCGTTTCCTACTACGCCGCGCCCGGGGCCGATCCGGCCAAGGCCTGCGCGACCCGGATCATCGAGGGCACGCTGGACGCTCGGCTGATCGCCGTCGACGCCCGGACCGGCGTCCCTTGCGCCGATTTCGGGACCAACGGCCAGGTCTCGACCGCCGTCGGCATGGGCCCCTCGGCCGCCGGCATGCTGTCGATCACCTCGGCCCCGACCATCGTGCGCGGGGTGATCGTCACCGGCCACCAGGTGCTGGACGGCCAGCGTCGCGACGCGCCGTCCGGGACGATCCAGGGCTATGACGCGATCACCGGCGCCCTGCGCTGGGCCTGGGACATGACCCGTCCCGACATCGCCACCCTGCCGCCCGAGGGCCAGACCTACACCAAGGGCACGCCCAACATGTGGACCACGGCCACCGGCGACGAGGCCCTGGGCCTGGTCTATCTGCCGCTGGGCGTCTCTGCCGCCGACTACTGGAGCTCCAGCCGCTCGGCTCTGGAGAAGCAGTACTCGACCTCGTTGGTCGCCCTGGACGTGACCACCGGCAAGCCGCGCTGGAGCTTCCAGACCGTGCGTAACGACGTCTGGGACTACGACCTGGGCTCGCAAGGGACCCTGGTCGATTTCCCGACCGCCGGCGGACCCGTCCCGGCCGTGGTCCTGCCCAGCAAGCGCGGCGACATCTTCGTGCTGGACCGCCGCACCGGCCGGCCGCTGACCGGGGTGAAGGACCAGGCCGTGCCGCAGGGCGGGCTCGAGCCCGAGCAGCGGGCGGCGACCCAGCCGATCTCGCTCTACCACACCCTGCGCAAGCCCGACCTGACCGAGAAGCAGATGTGGGGCATGTCGCCGATCGACCAGATGATCTGCCGCATCCAGTTCAAGCGGGCCAAGTACGACGGCTTCTTCACCCCGCCGGTCGCCGACCGTCGCTACATCGAGTACCCGGGTTACAACGGCGGCTCGGACTGGGGCGGCGTGGCCGTCGATTCCAGCCGCGGCGTGATCGTCGCCAACTACAACGACATGCCCAACTACAACCGCCTGGTGCCGCGCGCGGTGGCCGACGCCAAGGGCTGGACCCCGCGCGGCGACGCCCGCGGCGGCTCGATGAAGAAGGGCGCGGAGGGGGCCGGCGATCCGCAGGTCGGCACGCCCTACGCCATCGACGTCAACGCCGGCTGGCGTCTGCCGCTGACCGGGTTGCTGTGCAAGGAGCCGCCGTATGGGGGCATCCGGGCCATCGACCTGCGCACCGGCAAGACGATCTGGGACCGCCCGCTGGGCACGGCCCGCACCAACGGCCCGTTCGGCATCCCCTCGCACCTGCCGCTGGACATCGGCACGCCCAACAACGGCGGGGCGGTGGTCACGGCGGGCGGGCTGGTGTTCGTCGCGGCCGCCACCGACAACCTGATCCGGGCCATCGACCTGAAGACTGGCAAGACCGTCTGGCAGGACGTCCTGCCGGCCGGCGGCCAGGCCACGCCGATGACCTACGACGTCGGCGGCAAGCAGTACGTGGTCATCATGACCGGCGGCCACCACTTCATGGAGACCCCGATCGGCGACCAAGTGATTGCCTATGCGCTGAAGTAGCTAGGCGAAGGCTTCGGCCTGGTCCTCGGGCGGTCGATACGGCCGCCCGAACAGGGCCCAGTTCATCTTGCGCCAGTGGGGCAGGACGAGAGCGAAGTAGAGGGCCGTCGGGATCACGAAGACGAATATGCCCAGCAACGGATAATGCGCTCGCCAGTCAAAGCCCGCCTGATGTCGGTTCTGTAAGACCAAGCCGAAGCTTATCGACTGCAGGACAATTGGCCATCGGCTGAGCCGCCACAAAGCGATCGCATGGTAGGACACAAAGCCCACAGCGGCCGTGAGCGTTATGAGCCACGATGGAGTAATTCCCGATGCCGGGATTCTGCTGTTTGTCGCGAGTTGAAGCAGACCGATCAGCGACCAGACCACCACTAGAATTTTGATCGACAGCGGCGTTGGATTAAGTCGCGTCTTCATCGGCTACCCGACCTTCGGCGCCTTGAGCCGTCGCTTGTTGACGTGGGCCGCCGGGGCCGGGGCCTCGACTTCCTCGGGGTATTCGCCCTTGAAGTAGAAGCGCTGCCACGCCTCCTTCATCGCCTCGGGCTCGCGCTTGAAGATGCGGGCGTTGAACTCGCCGCGCTTGGCGGCCCAGGCGTCGTACTGGCCGCGCAGGTCCGGATTGGCGTTCATCGACCGGATCACCGGCTGCACCTGCTCCAGCGGCTTGTCCTGGATCATCATGAAGAAGCAGAACGGCTCGCCCTTCTCGAAGCGGATCGTGCCCGGGCGGGTGAAGATCCAGTTCATCGTGAAGGGAAAGGGCAGCCAGTCGGTCTCGACCAGACCAGCCAGCGGCTGGACGCCGTCCTTGATGTGGTTCGGCGGACCCATGGTCCAGATCGACCAGCCCGGCGGGGTGCGGAACAGGTAGCCGGTGTGGAAGGTGATGGTCCCGCGCGAGAAGTGCGACTTCACGAAGTCGTCGAAGCCCGGATGCGGGTGGTCGGCCTTGAAGGTGATGCAGTTCTGGTGCGCCCCGCCGTCCCAGGTGGCGGAGAAGCCGACCGGGCACAGGATCTCCCAGCCGGTGGTGTTGGCCATGGTCAGGGGCAGGCAGCGATAGGGATGGCGGTCGGCGAAGTGGTCCATCCACGCCCGCTGGGGCCGTCCGGGCACGATTTCGGGCGGCCGGTTCTCGGTGGGGTAGCACTCCAGTTCCATGCCGGCTCTTTCTTCCCTAGCTGGTCTTGGAGTCTGGTCTAGCGGGCCACGGCTCGGCTAGGAAGTCCCCCCATGAAGACCAAGATGAAGAGCCGCGCCGACCTGTTCGCCTTCCTCGACGCCCACGGCGTCGCCCATTCCACGCTCGACCATCCGCCGGTGTTCCGGGTGGAGGAGGGACTGGAGATCAAGGCGGCCCTGCCCGGCGGCCACACCAAGAACCTGTTCCTCAAGGACGCCAGGGGCCAGCTGTGGCTGATCTCGGCCCTGGGCGAGACGGCGATCGATCTGAAGCGCCTGCACACGGTGATCGGCTCGGGCCGGCTGTCGTTCGGCAATCCCGAGCTGATGGTCGAGACCCTGGGCGTGACGCCGGGCTCGGTCACCGCCTTCGGCCTGATCAACGACACCGATCGCCGCGTGCGCTTCGTGCTGGACGCCGCCCTGGCCCAGGCCGATCCGGTCAACTTCCACCCGCTGGCCAACGACGCCACCACGGCCGTCTCGCAGGACGGCCTGCGGCGGTTCCTGGCGGCGCTGGGGATCGAGCCGATGATCGTCGATTTCGCCGCCATGACCGTGGTCGCCTAGGATCAGCGCGGCGCGACCCTGCGAATGCTCAGGCACGGCTGGTCGGATGCATGGCCGGCGCAGGCCGCCTCCGACGCTTCGACGCGCACCCGGCCATGCCTGGCGGTCGAGCACCGGTCCAGGCGGGCCTTGAGGTCGGCCAAGGGGATGTAGTGGGTCGTCTGAGCGTAGGCGGCGTAGAGCTCGTGCGCGGCCGCATCCATCGGCTGGGCCGCCATGGACGCGTAGATGTCGAACGTGTCGTCGCTCGAGGAGGACCAGAAGAACAGCGCCGAGCGATCGCCCGGCGGGGCCGAGGCGAACTGGTCCAGCGCCTTGCAGAAGCCCGGGCGGTCCCTGGGCGTTTCGGCGCGTGGCGCGCCGCCGGCGATGACCAAGGCGACTCCGGCGGCGGCCGTCAGCAAGCGTCTCATCTTTAATTCCCCCAAGAACCCGAACATCATCATCGGGCGCCGCGCCGCTCAAGACTCGCCCCGCCGACGATTGCGTGGGGACACTCTAAGGACCATCTTGGCGGCCTAGGCGTTCCCTATCCAGTACGAGAGACCCGATGGCCCTGATTGGCGACACTCCCCCTCCCATCCAAGCCGGTGGCGCGGCCAAGAGCGCGCATATCAAGGACGGGACCGACGCCAGCTTCATGGCCGACGTGATCGAGGCCTCCAAGACCCAGCCGGTGATCGTCGACTTCTGGGCCACCTGGTGCGGCCCGTGCCGCCAGCTGACCCCGGCCCTGGAAAAGGCGGTCAACGCCGCCGGCGGCGCGGTCAAGCTGGTCAAGATCGACGTCGACAAGAACCCTGGCTATTCGGGCCAGCTGCGCGTGCAGTCGATCCCGACCGTCTACGCCTTCGTCAACGGCCAGCCGGTCGACGGCTTCCAGGGCGCCGTGCCCGAGAGCCAGATCAAGTCGTTCATCGACCGCCTGGCCGGCCCGCCGCCCGAGAGCGACGTCGACGCCCTGCTGGCCATGGCCAGGGAGTCGCTGGACCTGGGCGACCTCGGCGGCGCGGCCCAGGCCTTCGCCCAGGTGCTTCAGATGGATCCGGCCAACGTCAAGGCCATCGGCGGCCTGGCCAAATGCTACCTGACCGGCGGCGACCTGGAGGGCGCGGCCGAGGTCGCGGCCACCGCCCCGGCCGGGGCCAAGGACCCGGACCTGGACAGCGTCCGCGCCGCCCTGGCCCTGGCCGAGGACGCCCCGTCCGAGACCGCGCCGTTCGAAAAGCGCCTGGCCGCCGACGCCGACGACCACGAGGCCCGCTTCGAGCTGGCCAAGGCCCTGGCCGGCGCCGGCCATCTTCAGGCCGCTTCGGACCATCTTCTGACCATCATCGAACGCGACCGTGTCTGGAACGACGAGGCGGCCCGCAAGCAGCTGCTGACCGTGTTCGAGGCCGCCGGCTATGCATCCGAGGTGGCCAAGGCCGGCCGCAAGCGGCTGTCATCGATCCTGTTCAGTTAGGCTTCAAAGAGGAGCGTCGCATGCCGGGATCCTATCGAAGGGCGGACGACCTGCCGCTGGTGATCCCGGTGTTCCCGCTGGACGGCGCCCTGCTGCTGCCCGGCGGCCAGCTGCCGCTGAACATCTTCGAGCCGCGCTACCTCAACATGTTCGACGACGCCATGTCGGGCGAGCGGATCATCGGCATGGTCCAGACCCGTCCGGGCGGCGATATCGAGCGGCCGAACCTGGCCCCCGTCGGCTGCGCGGGTCGGGTGACCAGCTTCGCCGAGACCAGCGACGGCCGCTATCTGGTCACCCTGACCGGGGTCTGCCGGTTCCGGGTCGGCGAGGAGCTGCCGGCCCGTTCGCCCTATCGCCAGGTGCGCGCCGATTTCACGACGTTCGAGGACGACTTGCGCGAGGCTGTCCCCCACACGGCCAGCGCCGGCGACGCCTCGCCGCTGCTGGACGCCCTGCGCCGCTATCTGGACCATCGCGGCCTGGCGATCGACTGGAGCAGCGCCGAGGCCGCGCCGTCCGACGCCCTGATCAACAGCCTGGCCATGGCCCTGCCGTTCGAACCGGTCGAGAAGCAGGCCCTGCTCGAGGCCCCGACCCTGGTGGAACGCCGCGAGACCCTGGTGGCGCTGCTCGAGATCGATGCGGCTGGCGACGACGAAGACCCGACGATGATCCAGTAGCGGCGGTGGTTCTCAACCCCGTCGAAACCGCATAGAAACGCAGCCATGACCGCCCAACCGCCTCCGCCGCCCGCCGATCTCGACCCGCGCCTGCTGGAGGTGCTGGTCTGTCCCGTCACCCGCGCGCCGCTGTTCTACGACCGCGCCCGGGGCGAGCTGATCAGCAACGCCGCCAAGCTGGCCTATCCGATCCGCGACGGCGTGCCGATCATGCTGCCCGAGGAAGCCCGCAGCCTGGAAGACTAGGGCGTGGCGCAGGGGGGCAGGGTCGAGCGACAGCGACTGGCTTCGCTGGACGTGCTTCGTGGACTGACGATCGTCGGCATGATCGTCGTCAACAGCGCCTCCTACCTCTACTACGTCAGCGGCTACGCGATCTTCGCCCCTCTGGAGCACGCCGCCTGGCGAGGCTTCACGATCGCCGACTCGGTGTTCCCCGCCTTCGTGTTCATGACCGGCGTCTCGACCCCTCTGGCCCTGGGGCAGGGCGGCGATGGTCTGGACGGCGCGACGCTGCGCCGGCTGCTGGTCCGGTCCGGACGCTTGTTCCTGCTCGGCCTGATCCTCAGCAACATCTACTGGATGGCCACGCCCGAGAGCGTGCTGTTCCGGCCGATGGGGGTGCTGCAGCGCCTGGCCCTGTCCTTCCTGGCCGCCGCCGTCCTCTACAAGACGCTGGGCCCGCGCGCCCGGCTGGTCCTGGCGGCGGCGATCCTGCTGCTCTACTGGCCCCTGACCCTCCTGCCGTTCCCGGACGGCGCCGTCGACCTGCTCAAGCCCGGGGCCAATTTCGTCGGCTGGTTCGACCGCCTGGTGCTGGGCGCCCACACCTATGTGAAGGGACCGCTGGGCTACGACCCCGAAGGCCTGCTCTCGACCCTGCCGGCCATCGCCCAGGCGTTGCTCGGCGTCGCGGCGGGCGAGTGGCTGCTGGCCCGGCGGGGATCCCTGGGCCTGTTGATCGTGGGCGCGGTCATGATCGTCGGCGGCCTGGCCTGGGGCCTGGTGTTCCCGACCTCCAAGGAGCTCTGGACCTCGAGCTTCGTGCTGCTGTCGACCGGGATCGCCCTGGTCCTGCTGGCCGGCCTGCACCAGGTGCTGGACATCAAGGGCCGGAAGCTTCCCGGAACCGGCTTCCTGACCGATTTCGGGATCAACGCCATCTTCGCCTACAGCCTGCACATGCTGGCTTCGATCATGCTGGCGGCCCACATCCTGAAGATCCCCTACGCCTGGGCCACGCCGCTGATCGGCGCCAAGACCGCGGCCCTGATCCCGGTGGCGATCTTCGTCGGCTTGATCTGGATGGTGCTGGCCTACATGCGCAAGCGCGGCTGGGTGGTGAAGGTCTAGGGCGCGCTAGAGCGCCACGCCCCGCAGCAGCTTGGGCAGGTCGCCGACCCCGCCGCCGGCCTCGTGCATGAAGAACCGCCGGGCCGGGGCGATGCGGTTGACCGCCGCCATGCCCACGCCGCGCGCCAGGCGCAGCAGCGGATTGTCGTTGGAGAACAGGCGCACGAAGCCGTCGAAGGCCAGGGCGTTGGACACGTTGTCGAACCGCCGCCAGCGGGCGTAGCGCTCCAGCGTCGCCTCGGCCCCGATGTCCTCGCCGTTGCGCAGGGCCTCGGCCACCACCTCGGCCAGGGCCGCGGCGTCCTTCAGGCCCAGGTTCAGGCCCTGGCCGGCGATCGGGTGCACGCCGTGGGCGGCGTCGCCGATCAGGGCCAGGCGCGGGGCGACCAGCCGCTCGGCCAGCGACAGCGACAGCGGATAGACGAAGGTCGGGCCAGCCATCTCGACCGCGCCCAGGAACTCGCCGAACCGCCGCATCAGGTGGGCGTGGAACGCTTCCGGCGACGCATGCCGCAGGGCCTCGGCCCGGTCGGTGCTCTCGGTCCAGACCAGGCTGGCGCGATTGTCCGTCAACGGAAGAATGGCGAACGGGCCGCTGGGCAGGAAGTATTCGTGGGCCACGCCGTGGTGCGGATGCTCCATGCGGACGGTGGCCACCACCCCGCTCTGGCCATAGCTCCAGCCGATGTCGCCGATGCCGGCGGCCTTGCGCAGCACGCCGTTGCGGCCCTCGGCGCTGACCACCAGCGGGGCCGACAGGGTGCGGCCGTCCGTGAGCGTCAGGGTCGCGCCGGCCGGGGTGACCTCCAGGGCCTTGGCGGCGGCCGGGGCCAGCACGGTGATGCCCTTGTCGATCACGGTCTTGGCCAGGGCGGCGCGGATCTGGCGGTTCTCGATCAGGTAGCCCAGGGGCTCGCCTTCGGAGCGGTCGGCGATTTCGCTGGAATCGAACCGCAGGAAGAACGGCGAGGGCCCGCCCGAGGCCGGACCGGGCGCCTTGCCGTCGGTGACCAGGATCTGCTCGATCCGCTGGGCGTGGGGGCTGAGCGCCTCGCCGGCCCCGATCGCCCGCCACTGGCGGAACGACGAATAGGCGATGGCCGACGAGCGCCCGTCGAAGCTTTCGGCCAGCTGGGCGTCGAACGGCTGGGGATCGACCAGCAGGGCCTTGACCCCGGCCGAGGCCAGGGCGAGCGCCAGGGTGGTTCCGGCCATGCCGGCTCCGGCGATGATGACGTCGGCGTCGTGGTCGCGCATGGGCGGATATGGCGCTGGGGAGGGGGCGGTGTCTAGAGACTAGGTCCTCCCCCACAGGGGGAGGAGCGAGCTACGGCAGCGGTCGCGGCTTCCGGTGCTCGTCGATGGCCACGAAGGTGAACACGCCCTGGGTCACCTTGTGGGCCTGCTCGCCGTCGCGGCGGCGGCGCCAGGCCTCTACCTCGACCTTCAGCGAGGTGCGGCCCACGTGGACGACCTTGGCGAACAGGCTGACCTCGTCGCCGACGAACACCGGGCTGATGAAGGTCATGCCGTCGATGGCGATGGTGGCGCAGCGGCCGGCGGCGCGGTGGAAGGCGATCGAGGCCGCCGCCAGGTCCATCTGCGACAGCAGCCAGCCGCCGAAGATGTCGCCTTCGGGATTGGTGTCGGACGGCATGGCGATGGCCCGCAGCACCGGGGCCTCGTGCGGCCACTCGGCGGCCTCCCAGGCCTTGGCCAGGGATTCGGCGCGCTGGGCCGTGGGAATCGTCTCGGTCATGACGGGACCGGCTTAGTGGCCGCCGGAGCCTTCGTAGACCCCCGGGGCCAACTGCTCGTCTTCGTCGTGGCCGGCGGCGGTCGAGGCCACGAAGCGGCGGTCGCAATAGGAGCAGTCGACGAAGCCGGCCGCGCCCATCTCCAGCCAGACGCGCGGGTGGCCCAGGGCGCCGCCGACGCCGTCGCAGGCGATGCGGTGCGAGCGGACCATGATCGTTTCGGGCGCGGGACCGGCGCCGACGTCCAGGACAGTCGGCTCCATCGCGGTGGGAGCGGTGGTCTTGGCCTTGTGCGCCATGTTCGAAAACCCTTGAAATCCAGACGCGGCCTTGGCGTGGCGGCGATGCAGGCATACCTATGCGACCTGTCGCGGCGCCGTCAATTCGCGCGGCGTGTTCCTTTTCCGCATCTGGACGCTCCATGGACCTGCCCGCGTACGCGATCGAAGCCGAAGGCCTGTTCAAGACCTATCCCGCCAGCAAGACCGCGCCCGAGAAGCGGGCGCTCAACGGCATCGACCTGAAGGTGCCGCGCGGCTCGATCTTCGGGCTCCTGGGGCCGAACGGGGCGGGCAAGTCGACCTTCATCAACATCCTGGCCGGCCTGACCCGCAAGTCGAGCGGCACGGTGCGGATCTGGGGCCGCGACATCGACGAGCGGCCGCGTGACGCCCGCGCCGCCATCGGCGTGGTGCCGCAGGAGCTGGCCGCAGACGTCTTCTTCACCCCGCGCGAGTCGCTGGAGGTGCAGGCCGGCTTCTACGGCGTGCCCAAGAACGAGCGCCGGACCGCCGAGCTGCTCAACGCCCTGGGCCTGGGCGACAAGGCCGACGCCTATGTCCGCCAGCTGTCGGGCGGCATGAAGCGCCGCCTGATGGTGGCGAAAGCCATGGTCCACCAGCCGCCGGTGCTGATCCTCGACGAGCCGACCGCCGGGGTCGACGTCGAGCTGCGCCGCCAGCTGTGGAGCTATGTCACCGGCCTGAACCAGCTGGGCGTGACCATCGTCCTGACCACCCACTACCTGGAAGAGGCCCAGGAACTGTGCGACCAGATCGCCATCGTCAATCGCGGCGAGGTGGTCGTGAACGAGCCGACGGCCAAGCTGCTGAGCCGCATGGACATCCGCAACGTGGTGGTCACGCCGGAAGAGCCGGTGACCGCCGCGCCGCTGCTGCCGGGCTTCGAGACCAAGCTGCGTGGGGCCGGAGCGTTCTCGGTCTCGTACCGCACCGGCCAGTCCAGCGTGGAGCAGGTGCTGGCGGCGGTTCGCGCCGAGGGCCTGAAGATCAAGGACATCGCCACCGAGGACCCGGACCTGGAGGACGTGTTCGTGTCGCTGACCTATGGGGATCCCAATGCGAAGGATCCTTTGAAGACCTAGGGAGCGGACCCCCTCCGGCCCTCCGGGCCACCTCCCCCAGAGGGGGAGGATCTAGCACGACCAAATGCTCCCCCTCTGGGGAACTGTCGCGGAGCGACTGAGGGGGCTTAGGGCAGGGCTTTGACAAAAGCCCGCACCACCGTCGCCGAGTTCTCCGCCGCGAACTTCAGGAACACCGGGAACTGGTTGCCCGCCGGGTCGCCGCCGGCCAGGTCCGAGAGGCTGCGGAAGGCGATGAACGGCGTGTTGTTCACATAGGCCACCTGGGCGACCGCGGCGCTTTCCATGTCCAGCACCCGGGCCCCGAACACGTCGTGGGCGTATTGCCGGAAGGCGGCGTTGTCGACGAACACCGGACCCGAGCCGCCCACCCCGCCGACCACCACCTTGGGCGGCTTGGTCAGGCACTGGTCGGCGGCGCAGCGCTTCAGGGTCAGCCCCTCGACGCTGCGGCGGGCCAGGTCCAGCAGGGCCGGGTCGACTGGGAATTCCTTCAAATCTTCCGGCTTGGCGGGATCGCGGGTCACCGTCACGGCGCGCGGATGCATCATGCCGAAGTTCGCGCGGCCGTCGGTCAGGCCCGGCGTCGGAGCGAAGCCGCCGGGAATCTCGCGGGCATAGGCCATCTCGGACGACTGCACCCAGCGCTCGGGCGCGACCACGTCGCCGACCTCCAGCGCCGGATCGGCCCCGCCGGCCACGCCGGAGAACACGATCCGTTCGATCTTGAAGCGGTCCAGGGCGCTCTGGGTGGTCATGGCGGCGTTGACCATGCTGATGCCGCTGAGGAACAGCACCACCGGCTTGCCCTCCAGCGTGCCGGTGACGAACCGCGTGCCGGCGGCCGTGTAGGCGTGCTTGTCGGAGGTCGCCGCCTCCAGCGCCGCCATCTCCGGCGGAAACGCGCTGATCACCGCCGTGCGCGGCTTGGCGTCCAGCAGGTCGGCGGCCAGGGCGGGGAGCGGGGCGCAGGCCAGGATCAGCAGAGATAGAAGGAGGCGCATGGGCGGCTTTCGAACAGGGGCGATTCGCAGGCACCCTAGCCGCGGTCCCAGCCCGGAGGCGAGGCTTCGAGCCGCCTTCGCCGTGCGAAAGCCAAGGATCGGGCGCCGCCGCCTCGTGCGGGCGCACCGCGAACCCGCATCGGTGCTCGTGGCGATCCCCGATTGCGTCGCGGGCCGCATCGGTGGAGGTTCACCGCCGGATTTCTGGTGGGGCCTGGCATGCGCGCTTTGTGGTTTCGGATCGTCCTGGCGCTGAGCTTGGCGCTCGGCCTTGGCCTGGCCTCGGCCCAGGCGGCAGGCCGCCTGCCGATCAAGGTGGTGGTCGTCACCACCTTCGAGATCGGGGCCGACACCGGCGACTTCGCCGGCGAGTTCCAGCCCTGGGTCGAAGGCTGGCCGCTGAAGCACGAGATCCGCATTCCCGGCGTCCGCCACGTGGCCCGCTATTCCGACGACGGGGTGCTGGCCATCGTCAGCGACATGCGCGGCCGCACGCGCGAGAGCGTCGCGGCCCTGATCCTGTCGGACCAGTTCGACCTCARCAAAGCTTACTGGATCGTCAGCGGCATCGCCGGCGTCGATCCCGCCGTCGCCTCGGTCGGCAGCGCCGCCTGGGCCCGGTACGTGGTCGACGCCGATCCGATCTACGAGGTCGACGATCGCGAGATCCCGGACGGCTGGCCCTACGGCCTCTATTCGAACGACGCCGAGCGCCCCAACGTGAAGGGCAAGGCCGAGGGCTCCAGCGCCATGGTCTGGACCCTGGACCGGGGCCTGGTCGACTGGGCCTACGCCCTGACCCGCGACGTCAAGCTGCCCGACTCTCCGGCTCTGCAGGCGGTGCGCGCGCCCTATGTGGGCGACCCGGAAGGCCAGCGGCCGCCGTTCGTGCTGCAGGGCGACGCCCTGGGCACGGTGCGCTTCTGGCACGGCCACAAGCGCACCCAGTGGGCGCGGGACTGGGTCAAGCTCTGGACCGACGGGGCCGGAACCTTCACCATGACCGACTGCGAAGACCAGGGAATCCTCGACGTGCTCGACGTCTACGCCGCGTCCGGAAAGATCGACCGCAAACGCGTCCTGGTCCTGCGCACCGGCAGCAACTATTCGCGCGCGCCGCAGGGGCGGACCAGCCTGCCCCACGTGTTCCACGAGGACAGCCTGAAGGCCAGTTTCGACTCGGCGTTCCGGGTCGGCGGCGTCGTGGTGCGCGAACTGACCGCCCACTGGGACCGCTACGCGTCCGAAATCCCCACCGCCGCCCCCCTTGCCTCCAAGTCCGGCCGGAGCCGCTAAGCCATGCTCGAACGCCTCTTCGGCCTGAAGGCCAATGGAACCAACGTCCGCACCGAGGTGCTGGCCGGCGTCACCACCTTCATGACCATGGCCTATATCGTCGTGGTCAATCCCGCGATCCTGGGCGAGGCCGGCATGCCGGTGGCCGCCGTGGCCGCCGCCACCTGCCTGGCCGCCGGCTTCGGCTCGATCCTGATGGGGCTGATCGCCAACTATCCCCTGGCCCTGGCGCCCGGCATGGGGCTGAACGCCTATTTCACCTATACCGTGGTCAAGGGCATGGGCGTGCCATGGGAAGTGGCCCTGGGCTGCGTCTTCCTGTCGGGCGTGGCCTTCCTGGTCCTGACCCTGGTGGGCGTGCGCCAGATGATCGTCGCGGCCATCCCCAAGCCCTTGTTCTCGGCCGTCGCGGCCGGGGTGGGGCTGTTCATCGCCTTCATCGGCCTGAAGGAAGCCGGCATCATCGTCGCCAATCCGGCCACCACCGTGGCCCTGGGCGACCTGACCACCCCGACCGCCGCCGTGGCGATCATGGGCCTGATCCTGATCGCCGTGCTGCAGGCCTGGCGGGTCAAGGGCGCGATCCTGATCGGCATCCTGCTGGCCACCGCCGCCGGCTGGGCCCTGGGCCTGGCCAAGATCGCGCCGGCCACCTCCAGCCTCGCCGACCTGACCGCCACGGCCTTCAAGATGGACGTGCCGGGCGCCTTCAACCTGCAGGGCGGCCTCGGCCTGGCCCTGCTGGAGATCATCTTCGTCTTCCTGTTCGTCGACCTGTTCGACAATGTCGGCACCCTGGTGGCCGTGACCAAGAAGGCCGGCCTGCAGGCCCCCGACGGCTCGATCCCGCGCCTCAACCGCATCCTGCTGGCCGACTCGGCCGCCACCATGGTCGGCGCGGCCGCCGGCACTTCGACGGTGGTCAGCTATATCGAGAGCGCCTCGGGCGTGACGGCCGGCGGGCGCACCGGCCTGACGGCCGTGGTGGTCGGGATCCTGTTCCTGGTCACCCTGTTCTTCGCGCCCCTGGTCCAGGCCATCCCGGCCGCCGCGACGGCGCCGGCCCTGATCCTGGTGGGCGCCCTGATGGTCGGCTCGCTGGTCGACGTCGACTGGGCCGACCCGACCGTGGCGATCCCGGCCTTCCTGACCCTGATCACCATTCCGCTGACCTTCTCGATCGCCAACGGCCTGGCCTTTGGCATCACCAGCTATGCGGTGCTGCGCCTGCTGACCGGCAAGATCGGCAAGGGCGACTGGCTGCTGCTGATCCTGGCGGCGCTGTTCGTGGTCCGCTTCGTCTATCTGGCCAAGGGGTGACCGGAACCGACAAAGACCCGTTTGCGCCAGCGCGGCCTTTCGGCTAAGACCGCGCTTCCGCAAGGCGGAAGCACCCGTAGCTCAGCTGGATAGAGCGTTGCCCTCCGAAGGCAAAGGTCACACGTTCGAATCGTGTCGGGTGCGCCAACTTCTTCAAATCCCTGGATCTCCGCCCGGCCTGGATCAGTTGATCCAGCCGCCGTCGATGATGTGGATCTGGCCGGTGGTGAAGCTCGACTCGTCGCTGGCCAGGTAGAGCGCCAGTTGCGCCAGCTCCTCGGGCTTGCCCAGGCGGCCCATCGGTTGGCGGGCGGTGAAGGCCGCTCGGGCGGCTTCGTAGTCGCCGGTGTCGGCCAGGCGCTGGTTCAGCGACGGGGTCTCGACGGTGCCGGGGCAGATGGCGTTGCAGCGCACGCCCTGGCCCACGAAGTCGGCCGCCACGGCCTTGGTCAGGCCGATCACCGCCGCCTTGGTGGCCCCATAGGCGAAGCGGCCGGGTACGCCTTTGATCGAGCTGGCCACCGAGGCCATGTTGACGATCGAGCCGCCCCCGGCCGCCAGCATGGCCGGCAGGAAGGCGCGGATCATCCTGTACTGGGCGGTGACGTTCAGGTCGGTGGAGAACGCCCAGGCCGCCTCGTCGCAGTCGAGGATCGTGCCGCTGTGGACCACGCCGGCGCAGTTGAACAGCACGTCGACCGGGCCCAGCTCGGCGGCCAGGTCGAGGATGGCCTTCGGGTCCAGCACGTCCAGGCGACGGGTTTCGCAGCCGATGACCTCGGCCAGCAGGGCCTCGTTGATGTCGGTGGCGACCACCCGCGCGCCCTCCCGGGCGAACAGCTCGGCGCTGGCCTTGCCGATGCCCTGGGCGGCGGCCGTGACCAGGGCGGTCTTGCCGGAAAGTCTTCCCATCTCGATGCTCTCTAACTGGCCCGCCGAAGCGGAAGACAGGCCGGACCGATCGGGTCGAAGGCCTTGTAGGTGAGGATGAATTCCTGGTGGCCCAGGGCCTCGGAGACGGTGCGCGCGCCGCCGGCCACGGCCAGCACCAGGTCGTGGATCTCGGCCCCGACCTCGTCCAGCGTGCCGCGCCCTTCCATGATCCGACCGGCGTCGACGTCCATGTCGCCGGCCAGCTTGCGGTAGGTCTCGGGATTGGCGCAGATCTTGATCACCGGCGAGATCGCCGAGCCGACCACCGAGCCGCGCCCGGTGGTGAACAGCGTGACGTGGGCCCCGCAGGCGATCAACTCGACGATCTCGGCGTTGTCGGAGATGTTGGGGAAGCCGAAGCGCGGCTCGCCGTCGGGGACCACGTCCAGCAGGTAGAGCCCGCCGCTGGGCGGCTGGTCGCCGGGCTTGAGGATGCCGACGATCGGCGCCGATCCGGACTTGGAATAGGCGCCCATCGACTTTTCCTCCTGGGTGGTCAGCCCGCCCTCGGCGTTGCCCGGCGCGAAGCTGCCGTAGCCCATCACGGTGTAGTAGGCCTCGGCCTTCTGGACGCTGCGTTCCAGCTCCAGGCCCAGTTCCGGCGTCAGGGCCCGGCTGGCCATGATCGTCTCGCAGCCGACCAGTTCGCCGGTCTCCTCGAAGACGCAGGCCGCGCCCTCGGCGCCCAGGCGGTCGAAGGCGCGGCCGACGGCGGGGTTGGCGGTGATGCCGCTGGTGCCGTCCGAACCGCCGCAGATCGTGCCGATCACCAGCTCGGAGATCGCCATGGGCTCGCGCGGGGTCTGGGCGGCGATCGCCCGCAGGCGGGCGACGGCGGCGCGGCCCTTCTCGATGGTGCTGGCCGTACCGCCGCTCTCCTGGATCACCAGGGTCTCGACCGGCCGGCCGCTGGCCTCGATGGTGGCGCGCAACTGCTCGCGGTTGAAGCTTTCGCAGCCCAGCGAGACCAGCAGCACCCCGCCGACATTGGGGTGGGTGGTGATCGCCTGCATGACCTTCAGAGCGTAGGCGTTGGGGTAGCAGCCGGGAAAGCCGATCAGGTGGACGTCGGCGTCGTCGCTCTTGGTGACGATGGCGCGGGCCACGTGGTGGGCGCACTCGACCAGATAGGCCACGGCCACCACGTTGCGGATGCCCTTGCGGCCGTCGGCCCGGAGATAGCCCTGCAGCGTCTGGGCCATGGTCGTCATCCCTGCGAACCCGTCGCCTGCCGGGTGTGGCTGGCGATGTAGTCGCTCTTCATGTTGTGCAGGTGGACGTGGCCGCCGGCGGCCACGGGGGCGGTGATCGAGCCGATCGGCGCGCCGTACTTCAGCACCTTGTCGCCGAGCGCCAGGGCGTGGCGGGCGAGCTTGTGCCCGACCCCGACGTCGGCGTCGGCCGTCGCGGTTCGGCCGTCGATCGTCAGGGTCTGGCCGGCGTGAACGGGCGCGCTGAGCACCAGCACGTTGTCGTCGGGGTGGAGCAGGATCAGGCTCATCGCGCGCCCCCAAGCTTGGTGGAGAGGGGCGTCGGCGCTTCCGGATGCAGCAGGTCCTCGCCGCGCAGGTCGTCCCACAGGGCGTCTGGGATGGGGTGCGCGGCCCAGGTCAGCGCCTGGCTCACCTGGGTCGGGCTGGACAGTCCGGGGATGACGCTGACCACCCGCGGATGGGCCAGCGGGAATTGCAGGGCCGCCGCCGCGAGGGGCGTGGCGTGGGCTTGGCAGACGGCCTCCAGCTTGCTGACCCGATCCAGGATCTCCGCCGAGGCCGGTCCGTAGTTGTAGTGGGCGCCGGCCTTCACCCCCTCGACCAGCACGCCGGAATTGAACGGGCCGCCGACGATGATCGACACGTCGCGGGCGGCGCAGCGCGGCAGGAAGCGGTCCAGGGCGTTCTGCTCCAGCAGGGTGTAGCGGCCGGCCAGCAGGAAGACGTCGAAGTCGCCCTCGTCCAGCGCCGCGTCGCAGATCTCCCATTCGTTGACGCCCAGTCCGATGGCGTCGACCGCGCCGCTGTCGCGCAAGCGCCGCATCGCCTTGTAGCCGCCGTCGAAGAACTGACGCCGGCGCGCTTCGTCGTCGGCGCCGTGGGTGCGTTGGCCCAGGTCGTGGGCCAGCAGCACGTCGACATGGTCGCGCTTCAGGCGCTGCAGGCTGGCCTCGAACGATCGCATGACCCCGTCGTAGGAATAGTCGAACACCGGCTCGAACGGCGCGGCGGCGACGAAGCCGTGGCGCTCGGCCGTCGGGTCTGCCTCGGGCGCCGGACGCAACAGACGGCCGACCTTGGTGGAGACCTTGACGTTCGGGGGCAGGGCGTCGCCCAGGCGCGTTTCGCTCAGGCCGAAGCCGTAGTGGGGCGCGGTGTCGAAATAGGCGAGGCCGGCGGCCAGAGCCGCCTCGACCGTCTCGCGCGCGGCCTCGTCGCTCATGGCGGCGTAGAGGTTGCCGATCCCGCCCGCGCCGAAGCCCAGCGGCGGCAGGTCCAGCCGGCTTCCGGATGTGGCGGGGCGCGAAGGATCGGCCAAGGTCACTGGACCTGGCCTCCGAGTTCCACGGAGATCTCGTCGGCCGCGGCCCGGATGGCCGCGATCGTGTCCACCACGCTGATCGCCGTGGGCGTCTCGACATAGGGCGAGGTCAGGGCCGCGGCGACGCCGTCGGGCCCGAAGATCGGCGCGGAGAGATCGACGACCAGGCGGGTCACGTCGCTGGGCGCCAGGACGTGCCGGTCGGCGCGGGCCTTCTTCGCCCTGGCTTCGAAGATGGTCCAGACGGCCTGGGCGACGGTCGGCCCCAGCCGGGCGCGCCACTCGGCCCGGATCGGCTCGGGCTGGAAGGCGTAGAGCACCAGGCCCGAGGTCGCCTCGATGATGGACCGATGATAGCCGACGCGCACCGAAAAGCCCTGGTTGCCGGGCGCCTCGATCCGCGCCACCACCACCATCTGGTCGGCGCTGGCCACGGCCAGGTGGCAGGATTGGCCGATCGTTTCGGACAGCCGCCGCATCACCGGCAGGGCGGCTTCCAGTACGGTCTTGGTCGGCGCCTGCGCCATGCCCAACGAGAACAGCTTGTTGGTGAGCGCCATGCCGTCGCCCGTCGGGGTGTTGGCGACATAGCCTCGGTGTTCCAGGACCTGGACCATCCGGAACAGCTCGCTGACCGAACGGTTCAGCGCCGCGGCGATCTGCACCATGCCCATGGGCTCGCCGCGCGCCGCCAGCAGCTCGAGGACGTCCAGGCCCTTTTCCAGGGCGGGCGCGCGGTATTTGGAGAGCGTTTCTTCGGGATCGGTCATGGCCCTATATCCGATAGAAGCGACGGGATGTCCCGCCGAACAGGGCCGCCAGATCGGCGGGATCGGTGAGGCCGCTCAGGGCCTCGGCCAGGGCCCGCCAGCCGCCATAATCGCCGGCCAGATCGAGCACCGGCCAGTCGCTGCCCCACATCAGGCGGTCGGGTCCGAAGGCGGAAACCAGGCGCTGGACATAGGGCGACAGGGCGTCGGTCGGCTGGCCCGGCGCGGCCTCGGTCAGCAGTCCCGACAGCTTGCAGAAGACCTGCGGAAACTCCGCCAGGGCCTCGATGCCGCGCGCCCAGGCGTCGGCCTGTTCGCCGGTGGCGATCGGCGGCTTGGCGCCGTGGTCGATGACGACGGCCAGGTCCGGCCGCCGGCGGGCCAGGGTCAGCAGATGCGGCAGGTGGCGGGTCAGGACCAGGGCGTCCAGCGACAGGCCGTGGACGACCATGGCGTCGAGCGCCGGATCCAGGCGGGGCGCGGCGATCCAGGCGTCGTCGTCGAGGTTCTGCAGCATCGGCCGCAGGCCGCGAAGCTTCGGGTTGCGCGCCAGCTCGGCGATGCGGGCCGGCGCGTCGGGCGCCGACAGGTCGGTCCAGCCCACGACGGCCAGGACCAGCGGCGTGTCGGTCGCGAGCTCCAGCAGCCAGTCGGTGTCGCGGTCGTCGGCCTGGGATTGCACCAGCACCGAGCCGCTCAGGCCGACCGGCCCGCCGACCGCCGCCAGATCGGTGGGCCCGTAGTCGCGGTGGATGGCGACCAGGTCCGGCGTCGGCCAGGCAAAGCCGTTCTGGCCGACCCGCCAGAAGTGCTGGTGGGCGTCGATCAGCACGACACGATCGCCTTGATGACGCCGGCCTGGGGCTCCATCCAGCCGGGCAGGACCTCGGGCAGCTGGGCCAGGGTGGCGGCGTGGGTGTTCAGGGCCTTGGTCGGGACCTTGCCGGCCCGCATGGCCTCGACCACGGCGTCGAAGTCCTCGGGCGTGGCGTTGCGGCTGCCCAGCAGGGTGGTTTCGCGCTTGTGGAACTCGGGATCAGAAAAGGTGATGTCGGCCCCGACCACCGAGATCAGCACATAGGTCCCGCCGTGGCCGACATAGCCGAAGCCCGCCTCCATGGCCTTGGCGTTGCCGGTGGCGTCGAACACGACGTCGAAGAAGTCGCCGTCGGTGAGATCGGACAAGGCCTGGCGGGTGTCGTCGCTCAAGGAGACGATGTGATCGGTCCCCAGATGGTCCCGGCAGAAGTCCAGGCGGTCCTGGCGGCCGTCCAGGGCCGCGACGATCCCGCCCTGCAGCTTGGCGAACAGGGCGGCGGCGATGCCGATCGGGCCGGCCCCGACCACCAGGACCGATTGTCCGGGGACGATCCGCGCCCGGCGCACGGCGTGGGCGCCGATGGCCAGGAACTCGATCATCGCCGCCTCGTCCAGGGTGACGCCCTCGGCCTTGCGGACGAAGCCGGCGGGCACCGTGAGATATTCGGCCATGCCGCCGTCGCGGTGCACGCCCAGCACCTGGATGTTCATGCAGCAGTTCGGCTTGGCCTTGCGGCAGGCCGCGCACGTTCCGCACGACATGTAAGGCATGACATAGACCGGATCGCCGGGCGCCAGGTCGCCGCCCGCCGGCGCCTCGACGACTTCGCCGGCCAGCTCGTGGCCCATCACCCGCGGATAGGCCAGGAACGGCTGCGTGCCCCGGAAGATGTGCATGTCGGTGCCGCACACGCCTACCCGGCGCACCCGGATCAGCACCTCGTCGGTCGCCCGCGTAGGGATGGGGCGGCGCTCGAGGACCAGTCGGCCGGGCGCGGCGCAGATCAGGGCGTCCATCATGACTAGTGGGCTCCCACAGGGGCGGTCTTGAGATTCGCGCGGGTGGTGCGGCCGGCCGTGAAGCCGAACAGGCCGACCACGGCGAAGCAGGCGCAAGGCACCAGGATGGCGACGTTGATCGCGCTGGCGTCCGAGACCGCGCCCATCACCGTCGTCAGGATCGCGCCGCCGATGATGCTCATCACCAGGAAGGACGAGCCGGTCTTGGTCAGCGGCCCCAGCCCCTTCAGCGAGCCGGCGAAGATGGTGGGGAACATGATCGACATGAAGAAGCTGGTGGCGGCCAGGGCGTAGAGCCCGACCTTTCCGCCCGCCACGACCGCGACCAGCGTCAGGCCGACATTGATCGCCGCGAATGCGCCCATCAGCAGCGAGGGGCTGACCCGGCTCATGGCGGCCGTGCCGATGAAGCGCCCGGCCATGAAGCCGACCAGGGACCACGACAGATAGGCCGCCGCCGCCTTCTCGCCCATGCCCGGCACCTCGTGCTGGGCGTAGCGGATCATGTAGCTCCAGACGCCGACCTGGGCGCCGACATAGAAGAACTGGGCCGCCACGCCGAACAGGAAGCGGGGCCGCGCCAGCAGGGCGGGGATCGCCTGGCGAGCGGGCAGGCCGGCGTCGGCCTCATTGGGATCGGGCCGTCCGGCCTCGTGCGGGAATTTCGTGAAGGCCACCAGCAGCGCCCAGGCCAGCACCACGGCGGCGATGATCAGGTAAGGCCCCTGGGTCGAGTGAGCCTCGGCGGCCTGGAACGCGTCCAGCTGGGCCGGCGTCATGGCGGCGAACTGCGCCTTGGTCGGCTCGACGCCCGACAGGATGAACTGGCGTCCGACCACCACGGCGGTGATCGCGCCCAGCGGGTTGAAGGCCTGGGCGAAGTTGAGGCGCTGCTCGGCCTTGGCCGGATCGCCCAGCACGGTGATCAGCGGATTGGCCGAGGTCTCCAGGAACGCCAGGCCCGAGGCCAGCACGAACAGGGCGGCCAGGAACCAGGAATATTGCCGGACCTCGGCGGCCGGATAGAACAACAGGGCGCCCAGGCCGAACAGCAGCAGGCCGACGATCACGGCGGCCTTGTAGCCGTAGCGTCGCATCACGACGCTGGCCGGCAGGGCCAGGAAGAAATAGCCCAGATAGAAGGCCATCTGCACCAGGCCCGACTGCAGGTCGTTGAGGAAGAAGGCCTTTTTCAAGTGCGGGATCAGGACGTCGTTGAGATTGTTGGCGACGCCCCAAAGGAAGAACAGGGCGACGATGAGAACCAGCGGTGCGAACGCGGTCCTTCCCGATGGGGCTTTTTCCAAGGTGGGTTCCTCCCTTGAGGACGGTTGACCCGACCTCGTTTGTCTGGAACGAAAAGCATCACATGTGACGTGTCGCGTCAAATATGAAAACAAAAGCGACGCGGGGAGAGGAGACCATCCGATGCGGCATTGCCTGGCGCTGGACCTGCATGACGACCCCGAGACGATCGCGACCTATGTGCGCTGGCACGCGCCCGGCGGCCCGCCCGCGGCGGTCACCCGCTCGATCCGGGCGGCGGGCATATTGGAGATGCAGATCTGGCTGACCGGCTCGCGGCTGTTCATGATCATGGAGACCGGACCGGGCTTCTCGCCGGAGGCCAAGGCCGCGGCGGACGCCGCCGATCCGGACGTGCAGGCCTGGGAGGCGATGATGGGCGCTCTTCAGAAGACCCTGCCCTGGGCGGGTCCGGGCGCAAAATGGACGCCGGCGGCCTGCATCTTCGATCTGGCCGAACACGGATGATCCGCCGGCCGGCGAGGCGTTGGTCGCGTTCTAGACCCGCTTCGTCGAACGATGTTTCCCCGTTGAAACATTTCCGGTGTTGGGTCATGCGGTAATGGGCTCACCCCCCAAGGGCGCACGAAGGCTCGCGCCCGCCCGCTCCCCCGCCTGTTTTGACGGAGACCGCCCGCATGTGTGACGACGACATCCACCCCGGCCTGATCTACGACCCCCGCCTGTCGCGCCGGACCTTCGGCCTGGCCGCCGCCGCGCTGGGCGGCGTCGCCGCCACCGCCGCCCAGGCCCAGAGCCCCGTGGTCGAGAAGGACGTCGAGATCAAGACGGCCGACGGCGTGGCCGACGCCGCCCTGTTCTATCCCGAGGGCAAGGGCAGCTGGCCGGCCGTGCTGATCTGGCCCGACGTTCTGAGCCTGCGGCCGGCGTTCCGCGACATGGGCAAGCGCCTGGCCGCGGCCGGCTACGTGGTGCTGGTCGTCAACCTCTACTACCGGGTCAAGAAGGCGCCGGTGATCGAGCAGAGCTTCGACTTCTCCAAGCCCGACGACCGCGCCAAGCTGGCCCCCATGCGGGCCACGGTGACGCCCGACGGCACCGACCGCGACGCGGCGGCCTACATCGCCTTCCTCGACGCCCAGCCCCAGACCAACAAGGGCAAGAAGGTCGGCGTCCAGGGCTATTGCATGGGCGGTCCGCTGTCGTTCCGCACCGCCGCGGCGGTGTCGGGCCGCATCGGGGCCGTGGCCAGCTTCCACGGCGGCGGCCTGGTCACCGACCAGCCGACCAGCCCGCACCTGCTGATCCCCAAGACCCACGCCGACTACCTGATCTGCGTCGCCGACAACGACGACAAGCAGGACCCGACCGTGAAGGACAAGCTGAAGGCGGCCTTCGCCGAGGCCAAGCGTCCGGCCAAGGTCGAGGTCTACGAAGGCGCGGCCCACGGTTGGACCGTCAAGGGCAGCGCCGTCTATAACGAGCCCGCCGCAGAGAAGGCCTGGGCCGAGCTGCTGGCCCTGTACAAGAAGGCGCTGGCCTAGGGTTTCCCGGACGAAAAAGGAGCGTGGCGTTGGCCGCCACGCTCCAAGTGTCCGAGGTCGATGGCGAGCGGGAGGTCGGCTCGGCGGCCATCACGCCGAAGCGATCGTTCGTCAGAACCTCAGGCTCAGCGACGCGCCGTAGGTCCGGGGCTTGCCGGGGAAGCGGACCACGACGTTGGCGTTGCTGCTGACCGCGCTCCAGTAATATTCGTCGGTGAGGTTGCGGCCCCACAGGGACAACTCCCAGCCCTTGGCGGGGTCCGATAGGCCGACGCTGGCGTTCAACAGGCCGTAGCTGTCGATCGCGAACAGCGGATTGCCCTCCAGATCGGCGGACGACTTGTCCTGCCAGCGGCCGTTCAGCGCCGCCCGCAGCTTCAGGCCGCTCGAAAGGTCGTGGTCGAACAGCGCCGTCAGCCCGCCCTGGAACTTGGGGCTGTAGAGGAACGGCCGGCCGTCGAAGTCCTGCGGCTGGCCGGCGGCGTTGATGCCGGTATAGCCCTGCACCTCGGTATGCAGCCAGGTGGCCGAGGCGATCAGGGTCAGGTCGCGCAGCGGCCGCCAGGTGATGTCGCCGTCCAGGCCGTAGGCCATCGACTCCGGCACGTTGGCCAGGCGGGCCAGGGCCGTATAGATCGGGTCGGCGAAATAGACGCTCAGCTGCTTGTCCGTGTAGTCGTAATAGAACGCGCTGACATTGGCCTGCAGCCTGTGGTCCAGCAGAGCCGCCTTCATCCCGACCTCGTAGGCGGTCAGCAGCTCCTGGGTGGCCGGGGCGTTCTGGGTCGAGATGTTGGCGGCGTTGATCGGCGTGACGCCGGCCTTGGCCCCGCGCGAGATGGAGCCGAACAGCAGGACGTCCTCGGTGGCCTTCCAGTCCAGGGCCACGCGCCAGGCCAGGTTGTCCTCGTCGAGCGTCGAGGCGACCAGGCCGAAGCTCTTCTTGACCGGGTCGAAGGTGTTGCACTGGCCCCGGCTGATCGGCGCGACAGGGCCATAGGCGGCGAAGAACAGCGCCCGGTTCACGACATTGACGTTGGGCAGCATGTTGCCGTTGAAGTCGCGCGAGCAGCCGGCGTAGTCCTGCTTGTCCTGGCTGTAGCGCACCCCCAGGGTCAGCTTCAGGTCGTTGGTCAGCTGGTGGTCGACATTGGCGAACAGGCTCCAGGTGTCGGTCTCGATGTTGCCGACGTCCTCGTAGGTGCGGAACGCCTGGTTCATCTGCAGGGCCGTATACCCGCCGCTGTTGAACGGCGTGGCCAGCAGGGTCGAGCCGGCGAAGCGCACCAGCCCGACATTGGCGTTCTGGCCCAGCAAGGTGCGATTGCTGTCCAGGATCTCGTCATGGGCGATATAGCCGCCGACCAGCCAGGCGCCCTTGTCGGTCTTGCCCTCGAAATGCAGCTCCTCGGCCGCGGACTCGATCTCGCCGTGGGCCTTCTGGACCAGGATCTCGTAGGGCGCGCCGCTCCAGTCGAACACCGCGTCGCGGGTCAGCTCGTTGTAGCTGGTCAGCGAGACCAGCCGCACCGAGTCGGTCAGGTCCCAGACCACCTTCAGCTTGAGCGCGTCCATCCGGTCGTCCTCGCGGGCCGGGCCGGCGATGCCAAGGCCCGTGCCGATGTCGGTTCCGCGGGCGGTGGGCGAGGCCCAGTCGGCCTGGCTGGCCTTGGTCGGCTGGTGCGTGGCGATGTAGTTGACCAGGCCCGGGGCGTTGAACGGGCTGGCCGCCGTGGCCGGGGTGAAGCCGATCCCCTGGGCGGCCACGGTGTCGGAGGTGTTGGTCCAGCCGGAATACGAGAAGTCGATCTCGACCTTGTCGCCCGGCTGGAAGGCCAGGGCGCCGCGCCAGCCCAGGCGGTGGTTCTCGCCCTGCCGTTCGCCGCGCGTGTTGCTGACCTGCCAGCCCTCGTCGCTGTCCTCCGAACGGAAGGCCAGCCGCGCTTGCAGCCCCTTGGCCAGCGGTCCGCTGACATAGCCCTCGAAATTGTGGGTCTGGTAGTTGCCGACCTCGCCGGTGACCGAGCCCTCGAAGGTCTCGCTGGGCTTGCTGGTCACGAAGTCGATCAGGCCGGCGGTGGTGTTGCGGCCGTAGAGCGTGCCCTGCGGTCCCTTCAGCACCTCGACCCGCTCCAGGTCGAACATCGGGCCGGTGTTCATGAACGGATAGGCGTAGGCGACCTCGTCGACATAGGTGCCGACCGTCGAGGTGGCCGACAGGTTGATGGTGTTGAAGCCGATGCCGCGCAGCGTATAGGTCGGCACGCCTTGATAGCTTTGCGAGACCGTGAAGCTGGGGGCGATGGCCGACAGGTCCTTGGGGTCGGTGACCCGCAACTGCTGGAGGGTCTCGCCGCTGAAGGCCTGGATCGGCATGCCGACGCTGTTGGCGGTCTCCTCGCGCCGTTGGGCGGTGACCACCAGGGTCTCGATGGTGAAGGGCTCGGCCTTCTGGCCCTGGGTCTGAGCCTGCCCTTGGGCCCAAGCGGGCGCGGCCGCCAGCAAGGCGAGCGCCGACGCACCGAGCGTCAGCGCCAAACGCGATGGTCCGGACATCCTAGTTCCTCCCTGATCGCCGCGCCTTCATGGGACGCTGGCTTTGGGACGGAGCGTGCGGGTCCGGCGTTGGGCGAACAAGCTATCGGAAATGATAGGGGTGGGGTTCAGAGACCGAGAATCTGGCGGGCGATGATGTCGCGCTGGATCTCGCTGGAGCCGCCGTAGATCGAGGCCGCGCGGTTGTTCAGGTAGCGGGCCATGGTGGTCAGGCCGTGCTCGGGGCCGATCGGCGCCAGGTTCGAGCCGGCCGCCCGCGCCTGCGGCTGGTGCGGGGCCATATACGGCCCCAGCGTGTCGGTCGCCAGTTCGTCCAGACGCTGCAGGGCTTCGGATCCCTGCAGCTTGAGCAGCGACGAGGCCGGGCCGGGACCGGCGCCGCCGGCCAGGGCGCTGAGCACCCGCCGTTCGGAGATGTCGATGGCCAGGGTCGCGATCTGGGCTTCGGCCAGGCGGCGGCGGTGATGCGGATCATCGAGCAGGCGGTCGGTCTCGTCGCCGGCCTCCAGCCCGGCCGAGGTCCGCAGGCGCTCCAGCATGGCCTCCAGGCCAGGGGCGTAGCCGCCGCCACGCTCGAAGGTCAGCAGGTGCTTGGCCACGGCCCAGCCCTGGTTCTCCTCGCCCAGCCGGTCGGCGACCGGGGTGCGGGCCGCGTCGAAGAACACCTGGTTGACCTCGTGCTCGCCGGCCAGGGTGACGATCGGCTTCACGCTGATCCCGGGATTGTCCATGTCGATCAGCAGGAAGGTGATCCCGGCCTGGGGGCGGCCCTCGGTGGAGGTGCGGACCAGGCAGAACATCCGGTTGGCCCAGTGGGCGTGGGTGGTCCACAGCTTGGAGCCGGTCAGGACATAGTCGTCGCCGTCTCGTTCCGCGCGCAGCGACAGGGCGGCCAGGTCCGACCCCGCGCCGGGTTCGGAATAGCCCTGGCACCAGTAGTCCTCGCCCGAGAGGATGCGCGGCAGGTAGTGCGCCTTTTGAGCCGGCGTGCCGAACGCCATGATCGCCGGCGCCACCATCTTCAGCCCCATCGGCGCCAGGGCGGGCGCGCCGGCCCGGGCGCATTCGGCGGCGAAGACGTGGCGCTGCATCTCGCTCCAGCCAGGACCGCCGTGCTCCTCCGGCCAGGACGGCGCGGCCCAGCCTTGGGCGTGCAGGATCTTCTGCCAGGCCAGGCTGTGGGTCCTGTCGCAGAAGACGCTGGTCATCCGCCGCCCGGCCTGGGCCAGCTCAGGCGTCAGGTGGGCGGCGAGGAAGGCGCGGACCGCGTCGCGAAAGGCCAGGTCCTTGGCCGACAGTTCAAGCTCCACCCCACGCACCTCGCCACGCGGGCGCGCCGCTGCCGCCCGCCGGAAAGCTCGCCAAGGGCGCCGGCCGGCGCAAGCTATCGGAACTGATAGGGGGCTTCCCCAGGGGGATCGTTGCGCCCCGCGCCGGGCGGGATCATCGTCCAGGCGTTGCGATGAGCAAGGGTGGGACGATGAGCGCCGAGCGCGCGCCCGGGGCCACGGGGTTTGCGGATCTGGAGCTGGTCGAACGGCTGGCGCGCGAGATCGACGCGCTGGGCCGCGAGGTCGGCCTGCCGTTCATCGCCGTCAGCGCCGACATCTCTAGTCCCCGACCGATGGTTGGAGCTGATGCGAGGCCCCTGGCCGAGACCCTGTTCCGCTGGATCGACCCGACGCTGGAATACTGGCGCGACCGGGCCTTCGCCCTACGCGCGCCGTTCGTCTTCGCCACCCGCCTGACGTCCGAGCCGTTCTACTTCCAGGACGGCCGGCTGCAGACTTGGCGGCCGACCGGCTGGACCCAGGCGATGGGGGCGATCGATCCGGGCGACATGTTCGGCGTCGCCACCGCGATCGTCGCCCCGGCCTATCAACCGCGCGGGGTGATCGGCGCGGTGGTCTGGGCCTCGCCGGACGCGAACGTCGACGTGGCCGAGGTCTTCGCGACGCGGGCCTGCGAGTTCCACCTGCTGGCCCTGCGCCTGACCGGGGCCTACCAGGAGGCGGCGCTGGGCGCGCGCAAGGACATGGCCCGGCTGACCCGGCGCGAGATCCAGTGCCTGAAATGGGCCGCGGCGGGCAAGACCGACGGCGAGATCGCCGCCATCGTCCAGATCGCCACCCCGACGGTCCGCTTCCACATGATCAACGCCGCCGACAAGCTGGGTGTGGCCGGCCGTTCCCAGACCGTCCACCGGGCGGCGACGCTGGGCTATATCGGGGCGGTCGGAGGCGGATAACGCCGCGATCCGAAATCGTGCGTCCCGGCTGAAATGTTCAAGCCCGGCAGGCGGTCGCGGCCCAGGTTGGCGCCCTCATCTGGAGCCCTGCCATGAAACGTCTTGTCCTTTGGGTCGCCGCGCTGTTCGCGCTGGCCGGCGTCGCCCACGCCGAGATGCCGGCCTTCCCGGCGTCGTTCAAGACCCAGGAGATCACCACCAACGGCACGACCATCCACGTCCGGGTCGGCGGCAAGGGCCCGGCCGTCGTGCTGCTGCACGGGTACGGCGAGACCGGCGACATGTGGGCGCCGATGGCCGCCGACCTGGCCCGCGACCATACGGTGATCGTGCCCGACCTGCGCGGCATGGGGCTGTCGACCAAGCCGGCCGGCGGCTACGACAAGAAGACCCAGGCCGGCGACGTGGCGGGCGTCCTGGACACCCTGAAGATCGACAAGACCGACGTGGTCGCCCACGACATCGGCAACATGGTCGCCTACGCCTTCGCGGTGCAGAACCAGAAGCGCGTGACGCGCCTGGTGCTGATCGACGCCCCGGTGCCCGGCGTCGGGCCGTGGGAAGAGATCCTCAAGAACCCGCTGCTGTGGCACTTCCGGTTCGGCGGACCCGACATGGAGCGCCTGGTCGCCGGCCGCGAGCGCATCTATCTGGACCGCTTCTGGAACGAGTTCTCGGCCACGCCGGCCAACTTCACCGAGGACGCCCGCGTCCACTACGCCGCGCTCTATGCCCGCCCGGGCGCCATGCACGCCGGCTTCGAGCAGTTCCACGCCTTCGACCAGGACGCCGTCGACAACAAGGCCTTCCTGGCCCAGTACGGCAAGCTGACCATGCCGGTGCTGGCCCTGGGCGGCGAGAAGTCGTTCGGCCCGATGATGGCCACGGTGATGCGCGCGGCGGCCGATAACGTCACCGAGGGCGTGGTCCCCGCGTCGGGCCACTGGATCATGGAAGAGAACCCCAAGGCGACCATCGGCCTGGTGCGTCCGTTCCTGGACAAGCCCCTGTGAGAGCGGCCGCTCTAGGCGCCATCACGATCCTGCTGGCGGCGTCGGGCGCCGTCGCCGCGCCCAGCGCCGAGCTGCGCCTCACCCCGGCCGAGATCGCCGCCTTGGCCCAGGGCGGGGCGGGTCCGGGATCCTCCGGCGTCGCCGGCATCCAGACCTCGGTCCTGGCCGGCGATCCGACCAAGCTCGGGCCCTACACGATCCGGCTGTCGGCTCCGGCCAACACCCGGATCGCCGCCCACAGCCACCGCGACGAGCGCACGGCGGTGGTGGTCTCGGGCACCTGGTTCTTCGGCTATGGCGACAAGGCCGACGAGGTCAAGGTCAAGGCCCTGCCGCCGGGCAGCTTCTACACCGAGCCGGCGGGCGACCATCACTTCGCCCTGACCCGGGACGAGCCGGTGGTGGTCTACATCTTCGGCCAGGGCCCGACCGACACGGTCTATGTCGACCCGGCGGCCGCCCCTAAGCCGAAACCCTAGGGGGCGCGTGCAGATCGACCTCCTCGACCAGGAAGTCGATCAGCGCCCGCACCCGGCTGGGCAGTTGGCCGCCGTGGCCGACATAGACCGCATGGACCTCCTCGACGTCGCCGGGATTGTAGGCCTCCAGCACCGGGACCAGCCGGCCGCTGGCGAGGTCGTCGCCGAGGTGGAAACGGGCCAGCCGGGTCAGGCCCTGGCCGACCAGGGCCAGGTGGCGCGAGGTCTCGCCGTCGCCCGAGGTGACGTCGCCATGCACCAGCAACGACACCCGCTCGCCGTCCTCGACGAACGGCCACTTGTCGCAGTGGCGGCTGAAGTTGAAGCCGATGCAGTTGTGGGCGGCCAGGTCATGGGGTGTTTTCGGAACGCCGTGGCGGGCCAGGTAGGCGGGCGAGGCGACCACGGCCGAGGCGCTTTCCCCCAGCTTGCGGGCCATCAGCTGCGAGGCCCGCATCGGCCCGACCCGTATGGCGACGTCGGTGCGGGCGTCCATCAGGTCCACCACCGTGTCGCTGAGCACGATGTCGAGGATCACCTTCGGATACAGCGCCGAGAACTTCGGGACCAGCGGCAGCAGGTGGTGCAGGCCGAACGCGACGTTGGAATTGATCCGCACCCGGCCGCGCGGGCTGGTGTTGGCGGCCACCGCGCTTTCAGCCTCGTCCAGGTCGGCCAGCACGCGCAGGGTCCGCTCATGGAACAGCTGACCCTCCGCCGTCAGGGTCAGCTTGCGGGTCGAGCGGTTGATCAGCCGCGCGCCCAGCCGCGCCTCCATCCGGCTGATCAGCTTGCTGACCGCCGAGGGCGTCATCTTCAGCTCGCGCGCCGCCGGCGAGAAACCGCCCAGCTCCACGGCCCGGGCGAACACCTCCATCTCGCCCGAGCGATTGATCTCCAATCTGGCCATTTTTGACTTGAACTCACAGATGCGTGTCTTTCCACCAGTCTAATTCATAGGATGGGAAGGGACTACCTCAGCGGCTCGAAATCGTTCCGGAGCCCTGGCCGTGCCTCTCGCCCTCTACGCCCTGACCGTCGGCGCCTTCGGGATCGGCGTCACCGAATTCGTCATCATGGGTCTGCTGATGCAGGTCTCGTCCGATCTGGGGGTCTCGATCCCGCAGGCCGGCCTGCTGATGACCGGCTACGCCCTGGGCGTGTTCGTCGGCGCGCCGATCCTGACGATCGCCACCCGCCGCCTGCCGCGCAAGACCACCTTGCTGGTGCTGATGGCGATCTTCACGATCGGCAACATCGCCGCCGCCCTGGCCCCGACCTACGGCCTGCTGATGGCCGCGCGGATCGTCACCGCCCTGGCCCATGGCACCTTCTTCGGCGTCGGCTCGTTGGTCGCCGTCAGCCTGGTTCCGCCCCAGCGCAAGGCCTCGGCCATCGCCGTCATGTTCACCGGCCTGACCCTGGCCACCCTGCTGGGCGTGCCGTTCGGCTCGTGGCTGGGCCTGGCGTTCGGCTGGCGCTCGACCTTCTGGGCGGTGGGCGCGATCGGCCTGGTCGCCTTCGCCGTGCTGGCCGCCCTGGTCCCGCCCGAGAAGGAAACCGCCGAGCCGGCCCCGCTGCGCGAGGAGTTCACCGTCCTGGCCCGGCCGCAGGTGCAGATGGGTCTGCTGACGACCGTCCTGGGCTTTGGCGGCGTGTTCGCGGTCTTCACCTACATCCAGCCGATCCTGACCGAGCTGGCCGGCTTCTCGAAGGAAGCCGTCTCGCCGATCCTGCTGGTGTTCGGCGCGGGCCTGGTCGGCGGCAACCTGGTCGGCGGCCGCTGGGCCGACAAGGCCCTGGCCCCGGCCTTGCTGGGAACCCTGGCCATCCTGACGGTGGTGCTGGTCGCCTCGGCCTTCGGCTTCCACGACCGGATCGGGGCGGTGGTCGCCGCCTTCGGCCTGGGCGCGGCCGCCTTCGCCACCGTCGCGCCGCTGCAGATGCGGGTGCTGTCGCAGGCCGGCGGCGCGGGCCAGGGCCTGGCCTCCAGCCTGAACATCGCCGCCTTCAACCTGGGCAACGCGTTCGGCGCCTGGCTGGGCGGGGCGGTGATCGCCCACGGCCCGGGCTTGGCCGCCGTCCCCCTGGTCGCCGCCGCCGTGCCCCTGTCGGCCCTTGCCCTGGCCGCCTTCAGCCTCTCTGTTGAGCGCCGCGCCCCCCGCGTCGCCGCCCTCTGATCTAAAAAGGACGTCGGATCATGGAATACCGCCAACTCGGAAAATCGGGCCTGAAGGTCCCGGCCCTCAGCTTCGGCGCGGGCACCTTTGGCGGCCAGGGGCCGCTGTTCAGCGCCTGGGGCGACACCGACGCCGCCCAGGCCCGCCGGATCATCGAGATCTGCCTGGAAGCCGGGGTGAACCTGTTCGACACCGCCGACGTCTATTCGAACGGCGCCTCGGAAGAGATCCTCGGCGCGGCCCTGGAAGGCCTGCGCGACCGCGCCCTGATCTCGACCAAGCTGGGCCTGCCGACCGGCGACGGGCCGCTGGATCGGGGGACTTCGCGTCCGCGTCTGGTCCAGGGCGTCGAGGCGGCGCTGAAGCGCCTGCGCACCGACCGCATCGACCTGCTGCAGCTGCACGCCTTCGACGCCTTCACCCCGATCGAGGAGGTGCTGTCGGCCCTCGACGACCTCGTGCGGGCCGGCAAGGTGCTGCATGTCGGCGCCTCCAACTTCTCCGGCTGGCAGCTGATGAAGTCGCTGGCGCTGGCCGACCAGCACGGCTGGCCGCGCTACGTCGCCAACCAAGTCTACTACTCGCTGGTCGGCCGCGACTACGAGCACGAGTTGATGCCGCTGGGCATCGACCAGGGGGTCGGGGCCATGGTCTGGAGCCCGCTGGGCTGGGGCCGACTGACCGGCAAGATCCGTCGCGGCCAACCGCTGCCGCAGGTCAGCCGCCTGCACGAGACCGCCGACATCGGCCCGCCGGTCGACGACGAGCAGCTCTACGCGGTGGTCGACGCCCTGGACGAGATCGCCGCCGAGACCGGCAAGACCCTGCCGCAGATCGCCATCAACTGGCTGCTGCGCCGGCCCACGGTGTCCAGCGTGATCGTCGGGGCCCGCAACGAGGAGCAGCTGCGCCAGAACCTCGGCGCGGTGGGCTGGAGCCTGACGCCGGAGCAGGTGGCGCGCCTGGACGCCGCCAGCGCCGTGACCCCGGCCTATCCGCACTATCCCTACTGGCGCGAGGGCGGCTTCAAGATGGTCAATCCGCCGCCCGTCTGACCGCGAGTCGCTTGTCCGTACGCGCCCGAACGCTTGCACGATCGCGCACGGACAGGGGGGCAGCGCCGCGAAATGCGGCGCCGTCCGCAAGCTCCAGCGGCGCCGCGCGGCCAAACGCGCGGCGCCGTCGTGTTTGATTGACCCACCGGAAGCGGCCGTCTCGCATAGCCTCAACAACAGGCAACGAGGGGTCACGCATGCCGGTCAGCCGTCGCAGTTTCATTCAGGCCGTCGGTACGGCGGGCGGTTACAGCGCCGCCTTCACGGCCATGCAGGCGCTGGGCTTGCTCGCGCCCGCGACGGCCTTCGCCGGCGCCCCGCCGGACCTGGCCAAGGGCGGCGGCGGGGCGGGCGCCAAGGTGGTGATCCTGGGCGCCGGCGTGGCGGGCATGGCGGCGGCGTGGGAGCTGGGCAAGGCCGGTTACGACTGCACGATCCTGGAGGCCCGGGCCCGCACAGGGGGCCGGGTGTGGACGGTGCGCAAGGGCGACAAGATCGAGATGGCCGACGGCTCGCGCCAGGTCTGCCAGTGGGACGAAGGCCAGTACATGAACGCCGGCGCCGCGCGCCTGCCCAGCCACCACCAGATCGTCCTGGGCTATTGCCGCGAGCTGGGCGTGGAGCTGGAGGTCGAGGTCAATTCCAGCCGCAGCGCCCTGTTGCTGAACCCGATGGCCAACGACGGCAAGCCGATCCGGATGCGGACGGCGATCAACGACACCCGCGGCCACGTCTCCGAACTGCTGGCCAAGGCCATCAACAAGGGCGCGCTCGACGCCGAGCTGACCGCCGACGACAAGCAGCGGATGGTCGCCTTCCTCAAGACCTATGGCGACCTGTCGCCGGACCTCTTCTACAAGGGCTCGGAGCGGGCCGGCCTGAAGATCGAGCCCGGGGCCGGCGACGAACGTGCCACGCCCTACGATCCGATCAGCCTGAAGGCGCTGCTGGACGAGGATCTCTGGAACGGCGTGCTGTTCGAGGAGACCATCGACATGCAGGCCACCATGTTCCAGCCCAAGGGCGGCATGGACATGATCCCGCACGCCTTCGCCAAGGCCTTGGGCCCCAAGATCATCAAGCGCCAGTGCGAGGTGCGCCAGATCCGCAAGACGGGCAAAGGGGTCAAGATCGCCTATCACGACAAGGTCGCGAAACAGGACCTGACGATCGAGGCCGACTACTGCATCTCGACCATCCCGCTGCCGGTGCTGGCCAAGATCGACGCCGATTTCAGCCCGGCCTACAAGACGGCCATCGCCCGCACGCCCTATCGCGACAGCATCAAGATCGCCTGGCAGGCCCCGCGCTTCTGGGAGGGGCCCAAGTACCAGATCTATGGCGGCCTCTCGTTCGTGAAGGGCCCCAGCAACATGGTCTGGTATCCCAGCTACGGCCTGCATTCGAAGACCGGGGTGATCCTGGGGGCCTATGCCGGCGGCCGGGCGGCGGATCAGCTGGCCAAACTTTCCCGGGCTGAGCAGATCGAGCACACCCGCAAGGTCATCGAGGCCATGCACCCGGGCTGCGGCAAGCTGCTGGAAAAGCCGATGCAGGTGCAGTGGGCGCAGGTGCCCTACACCCAGGGCATCGGGGTGGGCTGGGCCAGCGACGACGAGCCGGACTATCACCTGCTGGGCCAGCCGGACGGGCCGATCCACTTCGCCGGCGAATATCTCAGCCACGTCGGGGCCTGGCAGGAAGGGGCGATCCGCGCCGCCCACCGCGCCATCGTCATGCTCGACGCCCAGCACCGTAAGGGCCAGCCGGTGACCGCTCAGCGGGTCATCTGACCCGCAGGCTGACGACTATCTCGCGCCGGTCTTCATCAGGGCGGCGCGAGACGGCAGCAACTGGGCCATGAACGGCAGCAAGGCTGCGCCCACCGCCGGTCCATCGGCCGAGGTGGCGGCCCGCTCGACCTTGGCCAGGGCCGGCACGTCCGCGATCCCGGCCAGGCGGGCGTTGACCGCGGCCACCAGGCGATCGATCAGGTCGTCGGGCAGGCGGCCGCCGACATAGATGGCTTCGGGATTGACCACGCAGCTGATCGCCACGAACGGCTGGGCCAGCAGCTCGGCGCTCAGCGCGATCCAGTCCTCGACCAGGGCCTGGCCCTGCGGCGTCAGGTCGGTCAGCTGGTCAGGCCGGGTCACCACGATCCCGCCCGCCTCCAGGTGGGCGTAGAGCGCCGACAGCGACACCACTTCCTGCAGCGAGCGGGCCTTGGTCTTGGGCGAGCTGACCGGCAGGAAGCCGATCTCGCCGCTGCGGCCCTGGGCCCCGCGGAAATAGTCGCCCTCGACCACCAGGCCGCCGCCCAAGCCCGACGACACCAGGACGTAGAAGAAGCTGGGCCGGCGTAGGCCATGGCCGAACTGCAACTCGCCCAGGGCGGCCGCGGCGGCGTCGTTCTCCAGGAACACCGGCAGGGGCAGGATGTCGGCCATCAGCTTGCCGATGTCGGCCGTGCTCCAGACGTCGTATTTCTCGGGCCGATGCGGCAGGTCCACCCGGCCCAGGTCGTCGGGCAGGGCCACGCCGATCCCCGACAGGCGCGGCGGCTGGCCCTTCCAGGCGCCCAGCATCTTGCGGATCTGGGTCTTGCAGAACTTGGCCACGTCGGCGGGCAGCGGGAACTCGATTTCCTGGCTGGCCCGGGCCCGCACGGCGCCCAGCAGGTCCAGCATGACGATCGTGATGTGGTCGCGGTCGATGTTGACGCCGATCGACAGGCAGCCGTCGGGGTTTATCGTCAGGTTCATGGCCGGCTGGCCGCGCGCGCCCTGCACGCGTCCGGCTTCCAGGATCAGCCCGTCGTCCAGCAGGCGCTTGGTGATGTTGGCCACGGCGGGCGGGGTCAGGCCGCTGATCTGGGCCAGGGTCACGCGGGTGATCGGGCCGTTGACCCGGATGGCCTGCAGGATGACCCGCTGATTGTGGTCGCCGACCCGTTCGAGATTGGCGCCCGACAGGCTGGCGCCGGCGGTGCGCTTCCGGTTCGATTTCCGCGAGACTTCCAAGGACGGCATTCGACAACCTTCGACCAGAGGCCCTAGTAGCATCGCGGCGCGGGTGGTGGCGATAGCGGCGCCGCTATCCGCGAATTATTTAAATTGCTTTCTTTATTCGAGGCTGCTGACTATGAGGCAAGCTGGAAGCGCGCCGAGGCGCGCGCACAAGAAAAGCGGCGAATGGGCGGCTGGAGGACTGCGGGTTTGATTCAGGTTGGCGTGGATTTTGGTGGCACGAAGATCGAGGCCGCCGCCCTGTCGCCGGATGGTCGGTTCCTGGCCCGCGTACGCGCCCCCAATCCCGGATCCTACGACGCCGCCATCGCCACGGTCCGCGACCTGATCGGCCAGGCCGAGCAGAAGGCCGGCGGTCGGGGCACGATCGGGGTCGGCGCGCCCGGCTCGGTGTCGCCGCGCACCGGCGTGATGCGCAACGCCAACTCCACCTGGCTGAACGGCCGCCGGTTCCGCGAGGACCTGGAAGCGGGTCTGGGTCGCTCGGTGCGGCTGGCCAACGACGCCAACTGCCTGGCCTTGTCCGAGGCCGTCGACGGCGCGGCGGCGGGCTTGGCCGGGGTCTTCGCGGTGATCATCGGCACCGGCTGCGGCGGCGGCCTGGCGATCGACGGCAAGCTGGTCGAGGGCGCCAACGGCGTGGCCGGCGAGTGGGGCCACACGCCCCTGCCCTGGCCCAAGCCGGAAGAATCGCCGGGCCCGGCCTGCTGGTGTGGCCGTCACGGCTGCCTGGAGACCTGGATTTCCGGAACCGGTTTCCGCCGCGACCACGCCGAACGCACCGGCCAGGCCCTGACCGGCGAAGAGATCATCGCCGCCGCCCGGGCCGGCGACGCCGAGGCCCAGGCCAGCTTCGACCGCTATCTCGACCGCCTGGGCCGCGGCCTGGCGGTGATCTGCGACATCGTCGATCCGGACGCCTTCGTGTTCGGCGGCGGGCTGTCGAACGTCGACGAGCTGTACGAGCGCCTGCCGGCCTTCATCGAGCCGCACGTGTTCTCCGACGGCTGGCGGGCGCGGCTGGCCCCGGCCAAGTGGGGCGATTCCTCGGGCGTGCGCGGCGCCGCCCGCCTTTGGACCCCGGCCGAGGCCGCCGGCCATGCCGCGGCCTGACCGCCGCGCCTTCGCCCCCCTGGTCCTCTGGACCGCCCTGCTGGCTTTCGGGTCGGCGGAAACCGCCTTCGCCGATGACCGCGTCGACGTCACGCTCACCGGAGGGACGATCCGGGGCGAGGCGCGCGGCGTCGGCGCGGTGTTTCGCGGCCTGCCCTTCGCCGCGCCGCCGGTTGGTGATCGGCGCTGGAAAGCGCCGGCGGCCGCCCAGCCCTGGACCGGAGCCCGCGATGCGACGATGTCGGGCGCGCCCTGCCTGCAACGCTCCTATGGCTGGAACGCCAAGGACGCCGCCGACAGCCGCGAGGACTGCCTCTATCTCGACATCCGCACCCCGGCCCTGAAGCCCGCCGCGCCGCTGCCGGTCATGGTCTGGATCCACGGCGGGGCCAATCGGGCCGGATCGGCGCGGGGCACGGTCGAGTCCAGCCTGGTCGAGCAGGGCGTGGTGCTGGTCTCGATCCAGTACCGCCTGGGCGCCTTCGGCTTCCTGTCGCATCCCGGCCTGACCGCCGAGGGCGGCGGTGCTTCCGGCAACTACGCCCTGATGGACCAGATCGCCGCCCTGCGCTGGGTGCGCGACAACATCGCCCGTTTCGGCGGCGACCCCGGCAACGTGACGATCTTCGGCCATTCGGCCGGGGGCCAGAACGTGGGCCTGCTGATGCTGGCGCCCGAGGCGCGCGGCCTGTTCCACAAGGCCATCGAGCAGAGCGGCACGGCGGGCTTCGGCCTGCCGCCGCGATCCCTGGCGCGGAACGAAAAGCTGGGCGAGGACCTGGCGCGGGCGCTGGGCGTCAAGGACCTGGCCGGGCTTCGCGCGGCGACCGGTCCGGCCGTGCTCGACGCCGCCGACGGCCTGAAGCCGCCGATCGCGGACGACGGCTTCGTCTGGCTGCAGGCGGTGGTCGACGGGGTGGTGATCCGCGAGCCGCCGGCCAAGACCCTGGCCGCCGGTCGCCAGGCCCGTGTTCCGCTGATCATCGGCAACAGCGCCAACGAGCTGTCGCTCCATGGTGGGGCGGCCAACGCCCGGAACTGGATCAGCGCCGAGTACGGCCCCGGCGCGGGTCGCGCCCTGGCGCTCTACGGGATCAAGGACGGGGAGACGGTCTCCGACCAGACCGCCGACCAGATCGCCGCCGACACCGGCTTTCGCTGCCCGGCGATCTGGGTCGCCGCGCGCCAGGTCGAGACCGGCGCGCCCGTCTGGCGCTACGAACTGAAGGCGGCCGCGCCAGGGTCGGGACCCGTGCGCCACGGCTCGGAACTAGCGTTCGTGTTCGACACGCCGCCGGCCGGATCCACCCCGCACACCTGGCCTGGCCTGCAAGCCCATTGGGCCAATTTCGCGCGCACCGGCAATCCGAACTGGGCCGGATCGATTCCCTGGCCAACCGCCGGCGCGATGGGGGTCGTGCAGGATTTCACCCCATCGGGCGCCTTCCCGTCTCGAGGCGGCCACGAGGCGCTCTGCCGTTTGCTGCCACGACCCTGACGCCGACCCGACACTGACGAAGCGGCCCGCAGAGGCCGTCCCATCGAGGAGGAAACATGATGCGCCACCAGATCCGCCGGATTTCACGCCTGTCGCTGCTGGCCTCCTGCGCCCTGCTGGTCGCGGTGTCGGCCGGCGCCCAGTCCGTTTACGGACCTTACAACGCCGATCTGCCGCGCGGCGGCGACGGCCTGGTCAAGCCGCTGGCGGGAAGCCCGCTGCCGGCGCAAGGGCCATGGTCGTTGCAGGGCTGGATCTCGCCGACGAACGCGCCCGCCGGACGGGTCGTGGTGGCGGGGGTCGGTGACCCGACGAGCGGCGGCCGCTTCATCGTGCTCGACGACGGAGCGCCGGCCATCTCGACCGGCGCCGCGACCGTGAAAGGCTCGGACGTGCTGAAGCCGGGCGTCTGGGCCCACGTCGCGGCGGTGTCGGACGGGACGAAGGTCACGCTCTATGTCGACGGGGCCAAGGTCGGGGAGGGGGCGGCGGCGCCGGTCGCTCCGGCCACGACCGTGCAGCTGGGCCCGCGCAAGCCGGCCGGGACCGCGCCGTTCGGCGGCAGGGTCGCCGGCTTCACCGCTCAGGCGGGCGCCTTGACGCCGGCCGAGCTCAAGGCCCTGGCGGCGGCCAAGCCCGATCCGGCGCTGACGGTGTACGAACCCGGCAGCCCGACCTGGCCGGTGCAGGTGCGCCAGATGTACGGCCAGGTCACGCCGCAGGACGCCTGGACACGGCCCAGGAGCAAGGCGCCGATCTCCAAGCCGGTAGCCGTCGCGCCCTATGCCGGTCCAGCGCTGGTGCCCGCCCCCGCCACGGAAGGCGCTGACGCCTGGACCCTGAAGCGCTGGTCGCTGGTCGAGGCGCCGAAAATCACCGCCCCGAAAAATGGGAATCCCGGGACAGCGCTGTCTAAGCCCGGCTACGACGCCAAGGCCTGGTACGCGGCCACGGTGCCCGGCACGGTGCTGACCACCCTGGTCGATCGTGGCGTCTATCCGGACCCGGACTATGCGCTGAACAACACCGCCATCCCCGAGAGCCTGAACAAGCAGGACTACTGGTACCGCAGCGAGTTCATCGCGCCCAAAAGCGAGGATAGCGGCCAGGACGGCCGCCACCAGCAGCTGATCTTCAAGGGGATCAACTACGCCGCCGAGATCTGGCTGAACGGCGAGAAGCTGGGCGACCTGAAGGGCGCCTTCATCCGCGGCCAGTTCGATGTCACCGGCAAGCTGAAGCCCGGCGTCGCCAACGCGATCGCCGTCAAGGTCTCTCCGCCGCCGCATCCGGGCCTGGCCCACGAGGAGTCCCTGACCGCCGGGGTCGGCGAGAACGGCGGGATGCAGGCCTTGGACGGCCCGACCTTCATCGCCAGCGAGGGCTGGGACTGGATCCCCAGCGTCCGCGACCGCAACACGGGCCTCTGGCAGGACGTGGTGCTGCGCTCGACCGGCCCGGTGCGGATCGGCGACAGCCATGTGGTCACCACGCTTCCGAAAGCCGACAACAGCGTCGCCGAGGTCGAGATCACCGTGCCGGTCGAGAACCTGACCGACGCGTCCGTTCAAACCGTCGTGCGCGCCGCCTTCGACACCGTCGCCGTCGAGAAGACCGTCACCGTGGCGCCTGGTCAGGGCGAGGTGGTGTTCAGGCCCGCCGACTTCCCGCAGCTGTCGGTGAAGAACCCCGAGCTGTGGTGGCCCAACGGCTACGGCGCCCAGACCCTGTACGGCCTGCGCCTGATCGCCTCGGTCGACGGCAAGGTCAGTGACCAGAAGGACAGCCGCATCGGCCTGCGCCAGATGACCTACGAGCTGTCGCTGATGGACAGCCACGGCGAGCTGCGCCGGGTCGAGGTCGACTATTCCAGGGCCCGCCAGCTGGGCCAGGACGTCACCGACGGCAGCCACGAGGGCATCCGCAAGGTCGCCGACGGCTGGGCCACCTCGCTGACCAAGGTCGGCGAGACCTCGCCGGCGGTGAGGGACGTGCCCGACACCGGCCTGACGCCGTACCTTGTTCTCAAGGTCAACGGCGTGAAGATCGCCGCGCGCGGCGGCAACTGGGGCACGGACGACTGGCGCAAGCGTGTCTCCCGCGAGCGGCTGGAGCCCTATTTCCGCCTGCACAAGGACGCCCACCTCAACACCATCCGCAACTGGGTGGGGCAGAACACCGAGGACGTCTTCTACGACCTGGCTGACGAGTACGGCCTGCTGGTGCTGAACGACTTCTGGGCCTCGACCCAGGACTACCAGCTGGAGCCGCAAGACGTGCCGCTGTTCCTGAAGAACGCCGCCGACGTGATCAGCCGCTATCGCAACCACCCCTCGATCGCCCTGTGGTTCGGCCGCAACGAAGGCGTGCCGCAGCCGATCCTCAACGAGGGGCTGGAGGCGCTGGTCCACGACCTGGACGGCACCCGCTGGTACACCGGCAGCTCCAACCGGGTGAACCTGCAGAACAGCGGGCCCTATAACTATCGCGAGCCCGAGACCTATTTCACCGAGCACGCCAAGGGCTTCTCGGTCGAGGTCGGCACGCCGTCGTTCCCGACCCTTGAGGCCTTCGAGGCCGCCGTGCCGGCCCCCGATCGCTGGCCGATCAGCGACGTCTGGGCCTATCACGACTGGCACCCCACCGGGAACGGCGCGACCAAGACCTTCATCGACGCCATGACCGCCAAGCTGGGCGCGCCGACCAGCCTCGAGGACTTCGAGCGCAAGGCCCAACTGATGAACTACGAGACGCACCGGGCGATCTTCGAGGGCATGAACCAGGAGCTGTGGACCAGGTCGTCGGGCCGCCTGCTGTGGATGACCCAGCCCGCCTGGCCCTCGACCATGTGGCAGATCCTCAGCCACGACTACGACACCCACGCCTCGTACTACGGGACCCAGAAGGGCTCGGAGATCGTCCACGTCCAGATGAGCCAGCCCGACCACCGGCTGGCCTTGGTCAACAACGGCCTGACGCCGATCACCGGTGCGACGCTGCGGGCCCGGGTCGTGGCGTTGGACGGCAAGATCCTGGCCGATCGGTCCTCGCGGATCGACACGGCCGCCAACAGCACGGCCCTGGGCGAGATGCTGGACCTGCCGCTGGACCAAGGCGCGGTGGTGGTGCGGCTGGACCTGACCGCCGCCGACGGGACGCTGTTGTCGAGCAACCTCTACTGGGCGGCCAGGGACGCCGAGGGCGAGCGCAAGCTGTCGGCCATGGCGGCCCAGCCGGTGTCGATCGCCGCGGCCTCGTCAGCCTCGGGCGCGGAGACCGTGGTCGCCGTGACCCTGGCCAACACCGGTTCGGCCCCGGCGCTGAACGGCAAGCTGACCCTGGTCGACGCCAAGGGCGCGCGGATCCTGCCGGCCTACTACGCCGACAACTACGTCTCGCTTCTGCCCGGCGAGCGGCGGACGGTGGAGATTCGCTATCCGGGCGCGGCGAGGGGCGGCGCCAAGGTCGAGCTGCGCGGCTGGAACGTGACCCCGGCCAAGGCGGAGGTGCGCTGATGCTGGATCGTCGCGCCCTGCTGACGGCCGGTCTCGGCGCGGTCCCCGGCCTCGCCCTGGCCCAGACCGCTGTCCCGCCCCAGTGGCCCTCGGAGGAGGAGCGGCTGCGCACCGACTGGCCGTTCCTGCAGCGCTACGCCGCCGAGAACGCCGCCGACCGCGACCTGCCGCCCGAGCGGCGGCGGGTGGTGTTCATCGGCGATTCGATCACCCAGGGCTGGCGAGACTTCCATCCGGCCTTCTTCGCCGACAACGGCCTGCTGGGGCGGGGCATCGGCGGTCAGGTGACGGCCCAGATGCTGGTGCGGTTCTGGCCGGACGTGGTCGCGCTGAAGCCGGCGGCCGTGCACATCCTGGCCGGGGTCAACGACATCGCCCAGAACGCCGGGCCCTACGACCCGGCCGCAACCCAGGCCAATCTGCAGGCCATGACGACGCTGGCCCAGGCCAGCGGGATCGCCGTGATCCTGGCCACGGTCACGCCGGTGGCGGAGTTTCCCTGGAAACCTGGCCTGGGCCCTACGGCCAAGGTCAGAGCCCTGAACGCCTGGTTGCGCGCCTACACGGCCGAACGCGGCGCGGTTCTGGCCGACTACACCCAGGTGCTGGATGACGGGGCGGGCGGCATGAAGCCGGGCCTGGCCTATGACGGGGTCCACCCCACCCGCGAAGGCTACGCCGCGATGGAGTCCGTCACCCTGGCGGCGATCGGTTCGGCCCTCGCCCGAAAGTGACCGCGAGAACGACGCCGGGCGTGACCTGAAAGCCGCATAACGAAAATCGATTTCGAAATCTCCTGTCCAAAGTTGACAGCGCTGTCGGTTGTCCATAGGTTGAAGCTACCGGCACTCCAAAAAAAGCCGGAACTCCACGGGAGGATGCGCACGCATCCCTCAAACTTCCGCGTCTTGGCTCGTTCGGCTCCGCTGATCGAGACTGAGAACTGCTGCCGCACATCAGGGGAATGCATAATGACCACAACGTCTTATCGATCGCGCACGGCTCTGCTCGGGGCCGCCTCGGCCATGGTGCTGCTGAGCGCCAGCCAGGCCCTCGCCCAGGCCGCGCCAGCTCAAAACGACCAACCATCTGAGGTTGACGCCGTCGTCGTCACCGGCTTCCGCGCCTCGCTGGCCAACGCGCTGACTCTCAAGAAGAACTCGGACCAGATCATCGAGTCGATCACCGCCGAGGACATGGGCAAGTTCCCTGACCAGAACATCGCCGAGTCGCTGCAACGCCTGCCCGGCGTGCAGATCGATCGCGAGAACGGCCAGGGCACCAAGGTCCGCATCCGGGGCCTGGACCAGAACGTCACGCTGCTGAACAGCGACACGTTCCTCTCGGGGCTGGAAGCCTTCCGCCTGGGCGAGGGCAACGCCAAGCAGACCAACTCGCTGGAGGGCATCCCCTCCAACCTGCTGGCGGGCGTGGACGTCATCAAGTCGCCGCAGGCCGACCAGATCGAAGGCGCTCTGGGCGGCACGGTCAACCTGAAGACCCGCAACGCGCTGGACATGGCCAACGACCTGACCCTGGCGCTCGACGTCGCCGGCAACAAGGGTTCGACGAAGGGCAAGCTCAAGCCGAACCTGTCGGCGGTGATCGGCTACAAGTTCTCCGACAGCTTCGGTCTGCTGGGCAGCTTCACCTACGACGAAAACTCGATCGACACCGAGGTGCTCAGCGGCGAGAACCGCGGCGGCTGGGCCTATCTGAACCGGCCCACCGCGACCGGCAACAACCAGGTCCAGACGGGCACGACCAACATCTGGTCGCCGGAATACCGCTACAGCAACAACCGCCACCAGGAACGCAAGCGCACCGCCTTCTCGCTGAACGCCGACTGGGACGTCTCGGATACGGTGACCCTGCAAGCGGACTGGTTCCACTCCGACCTGAAGATCTTCACCGGCGAGCATTCGCTGAAGTGGGCCTACGCCAACGAAAACGCGATGTACAATTCGCAGGGCCTGAGCAAGAGCAGCGACAACGTGCTGCAGTCGGGCATGGTCACCGCCAACTCGTCCGAAGGCGACACCTTCGCCAAGAACGCCAAGGCCAAGACCGACAACGTCCAGTTCGCCCTGGACTGGAACGGCACGGAGCGCCTGAGCGGCAAGGTCCGAGCCGCCTGGTCGAAGACCGACTACGAGTCCACCTCGGGCCAGGTCGACACGCGCTATACGCAGTACACGGTGCGTGACGGGATCGCGGGCTTCGCCCCGAACTCGACCGCGCCGCTGACGGCGACCTACGGCTTCACCAACGGCGCCTATCCGATGTTCACGCCGGCGGCCAACCTGGCCACCGCCATGACCACGCCCAGCTCGGTGTTCTTCAAGTCGCACTGGGCGTTCGGCGACAAGTCCAAGCTGGACGACAAGGCCATCACGGGCGACCTCAGCTGGCGTCCCGAGTTCGGCGAGGGCGCCAACATGGTGCTCACCGGCGGCCTGCGCTATTCGGAAAACAAGGTCGACTCCGACTATGGCCGCTACCTGGCCGACTACTCGGCCAAGGGCGAACTGCCGGCCAGCGCCCAGGGCACGACCGATCACGGCGTGTTCGTCGATTGGACCCCGCTGGGCTACTTCCAGGACGGCTCGATCGGCCTGAAGAAGTGCGACATCGCCTTCTACGGCTGCAGCCGCTTCGGCGACTCGCCCGCCGTGGTCACGCCCTACCAGACCGCCGCCTCGGCCCCGGGTCGCGCGGTCGTCGACAATGTCCACGGCGTGAACGCGATCTTCCAGGACTACGGGCAGATGAAGAACCCGGTGACCTGGCTGCAGGCGCTGTATCCGTCGACCAAGCTCGGCTTCTATCGCGACCCGATCGAGTCCTTCAAAATCAAGGACGCGACGACCTCGGGCTACGTGATGGCCGACCTCGGCGACGACGGCTTCCACATCAACGCCGGCGTCCGCGTGGTGCACACCAAGCTGACCATCGACTCGTCCAACACGCCGGTGACCCCGCTGTGGTGGGGCACCGACAGCTGGAACGGGATCCTGAAGAACCCGGATTCGGCCCGCACGGTGCGCGAGTACACCGACGTCCTGCCCAGCATCAACGCGGTGTTCAACATCAACGAGAACGACAAGGTCCGCGCGACCGGCGCTCGCGTCGTCGCCGCCCAGAACCTGTTCGACCTGGGCCAGGGCGCGTCTTACAACTTCACCCGTTCGTCCACCCCGGGGCCTAACCTCGACAAGTTCCTCTACACCAACGGCAGCGGCGGCAACCCCAACCTCGACCCGTTCCGCGCGTCGCAGTTCGACCTGGCCTGGGAGCACTATTTCGGCAGCCAGGGCCTGGTCTCGGCCGGCGTGTTCTACAAGACCGTCGACTCGTTCATCGTTTCCAACACCTTCCCGGTGACGGTGAAGGACCAGTCGGTGGCGGGCGCTTCGACCGGCACGTTCACCTCGGTGGTCAACGGCGAGGGCGGCGAGATCAAGGGTCTGGAGGCTCAGGCGCAGTACGCGTTCGAGAACGGTCTGGGCTTCACGGCCAACTACACCTACTCGGACTCCAAGTCGCCCTACGCCAACGACTTCTCCGACAACCTGCCGATCCCGGGCGTCTCCAAGCACGCCTTCAACGTCCAGGGCTATTTCGAGCGGGGTCCGTTCTCGACCCGCCTGTCCTATGCCTGGCGTGACAAGGCCTATCAGGGCAACTACGGCTTTGGCTCCGGCGCCGACGTCCACAACCTGGGCATCTACAACGAAGCCTACGGCCAGCTGGACGGCCAGGTGGCCTACGACATCACCCAGGACCTGAAGGTGACGCTGGAGGCTTCCAACCTGACCAAGGAAGACAGCAAGAGCTACCTGCAGTTCTCCGACCTGCCCCTGCGTTTCGTGTCGGGCGACCGGCGCGTCTCGTTCGGTCTGCGCTACCGCTTCGGCCGCTAGGGCCCAGGCGAGGGATGGCCATGGCTCCTGGCGAGCCATGGCCATTTTCCTTGAGCATCGCCGTCGCCAGGCGGAGGATCGGTCGCACGATCCCTGGGCGACGAGCTGTTACTAGGCCGGAAAGGAACGGCGACATGTCGGATAACGACTGGATCCAGAACATCGTCATCGTCGGGGGCGGAAGCGCCGGATGGATGACCGCCGCGGCCCTGGCTCGGGGCCTGGATCGCCGCTACCGGATCCAGGTGGTCGAATCCCAGGACATCGGGGTGGTCGGCGTCGGCGAGGCGACGATCCCGCCGATCCGCCTGTTCAACGCCATGCTGGGCCTGGACGAGGCAGAGTTCATGCGCGAGACCCAGGCGACCTACAAGCTGGGCATCGAGTTCCGCGACTGGGGCGGCCTTGGCCAGTCCTATTTCCACCCGTTCGGCGTCTACGGCCTCAACGCCGAGATGGGCCATTTCTTCCAATACTGGCTGAAGCTGAACCAGGAGGGCGCCCAAGACGGGGGAAGCCTTGCCCTGGCCGACTATTCGCTGTGCGCCCAGGCCGCCAAGGCCGGCCGGTTCGATCGCCAGAGCGACGATCCGCGCGACCCGATGGCGACCTTCGGCTTCGCCTATCACTTCGACACCATCCTCTACGGCCAGTACCTGCGCCGCTTCGCCCAGGGCCTGGGCGTCGTCCGGACCGAGGGCGAGGTCGTCCAGGTCGACCAGGATTCCGAGACCGGCTTCGTCACAGCCCTGCGGCTGAAGTCCGGCGCCAGCGTCGAGGGCGACCTGTTCATCGACTGCACAGGTTTCCGGGGCCTGCTGATCGAGCAGACGCTGAAGGCCGGCTATGACGACTGGTCGTCCTACCTGCCGATGGACCGCGCCGCCGCCGTGCCCTGCGTCCTGCGCGGCCCCCTGTCGCCGTACACCACCTCGACGGCCCGCGAGGCCGGCTGGCAGTGGCGCATCCCGCTGCAGCACCGGGTGGGCAATGGCTATGTCTATTCCAGCCGCTTCATCTCGGACGACGACGCCGTCGCGATGCTGATGGGCAATCTCGAAAGCGAGCCCCTGGCCGACGCCCGCCTGCTGCGGTTCGCCACCGGCCGTCGCCGCAAGATGTGGGACAAGAACGTCGTCGCCATCGGGCTATCGAGCGGGTTCATGGAGCCGCTGGAGTCCACCAGCATCCATCTGATCCAGGCCAGCATCAACAAGCTGCTGCAGCACTTCCCCGACCGCCGGTTCTCGCCCGCCAACCGCGAGGTCTACAACCGGCGCATCGCGACCGACATGGAGACGATCCGCGACTTCCTGATCCTGCACTACAAGGCCACCGCCCGCGACGACGCGGCCCTGTGGTCCTACACGCGCCAGATGCCGATCCCGGACTCGCTGGCCGAGCGGATCGAACTGTTCCGTGAGCGCGGCCAACTGGTCATCCATCCCGACGAGATGTTCACCCCGACCTCCTGGCTGGCCGTGCTGCTAGGGCAGGGCGTCCAGCCGCAAGGCTACACGCCGCTGATGGCGGGGCAGGACAGCCGGGCGATCGCCGACGGCTTCCGCAACATGAAGGCGCTGATCGCCCGTCGCGTCGACGCCATGCCCAGTCACGCCGACTACATGAAGCGCCACGGCATGTGGGCCGCCGAGGCCATGGTGGCCTGACGCCTCGCGGCGGCGGGCCTCGATCCGACATCCAGGGCGGCTTGACAAGGTACCGCTATCAAATATCTGGACAGCGCTGTCAATCCATGGTGCAGTCAGGACCGTCAAAGAGGGGCGTCAGCCCCCACTTCAGGGAAGGGAACACCCACACCGCGTCCGCGCGCCGATAGCGGCGAGCGGCGTCCACGAAATTCCGATCCGTCCCGTTCCAGCGCCGATCCGTCGGCGGGGACGACGCGCCTTCGTCAGACCCCTCCGACGGCGGCGTGACTGGATCCCCTTCATCGGGGGCTCTCCAAACTCCGGCGCGACGATGTTCTCCCCGTCGCGCCGGTTTTTTGCCGCGCAATGTCCGCCCGCGCTCCGTCGCCAGGGCCGCTTCTCGAAGGTGTTGAATGACCGTAGCCTCCCGTCGCCTTCTGATTTCGGCCCTTGTCGCCTCGACCAGCATGGTCTGCCTGGCGGGCGCGCCGGCCTTTGCTCAGTCGGCGGCCCAATCAAGCCAAGACCAGGCGACTATCGCCCATCCGGCCCAATGGCCCGCGGCGGCCAGCCCGGCGGCGATCACCGACGCCAAGACCGAGGCCTTCATCACCCAGCTGATGGCCAAGATGAGCGTCGAGGAGAAGGTCGGCCAGACCATCCAGGGCGACATCGCCTCGATGACCCCGGCCGATCTCGAGAAATATCCGCTGGGCTCGATCCTGGCCGGCGGCAATTCGGCGCCGGGCGGCAACGACCGCGCCCCGCCCAAGGCCTGGATCGACCTGGTCGACGCCTATCGCAAGGAGGCCCTGGCCGCGCGGCCAGGGCACACCCCGATCCCGATCATGTTCGGCATCGACGCCGTGCACGGCCACAACAACATCGTCGGGGCGACGATCTTCCCGCACAATATCGGCCTGGGCGCCATGCGCGACCCGGCCCTGATCCGTCGCATCGGCCAGGCCACCGGCGAGGAGGTGGCGGTGGTCGGCGGCGACTGGACCTTCGGTCCCACCGTGGCCGTGCCCCGCGACGACCGCTGGGGCCGGAGCTACGAGGGCTATGCCGAGGATCCCGAGGTCGTGAAGTCCTATTCGGGCCCGATGACCCTGGGCCTGCAGGGCGAGCTCAAGCCCGGCCAGACACTGAGCGCCGGCCACATCGCCGGCTCGGCCAAGCACTTTCTGGCCGACGGCGGCACCGACGGCGGTCAGGATCAGGGCGACGCCAGGATCTCCGAGACCGAGCTGGTGGCGATCCACGCCCAGGGCTATCCGCCCAGCATCGACGCCGGCATCCTGACGGTGATGGCCTCGTTCTCCAGCTGGAACGGCCAGAAGATCACTGGCAACAAGACCCTGATCACCGACGTGCTGAAGGGGCGGATGGGCTTCCAGGGCTTCGTGGTCAGCGACTGGAACGCCCACGGACAGCTTGCGGGCTGCACCAACGTCAGCTGCCCGCAGGCGATGAACGCCGGGCTCGACATGTACATGGCGCCCGACAGCTGGAAGGGGCTCTACGACAACACCCTGGCCCAGGTGAAGGCGGGCGAGATCCCGATGGCGCGGCTGGACGACGCGGTGCGCCGCATCCTGCGGGTCAAGGTCAAGACCGGTCTGTTCGAGCGCGTCGCGCCGACCGTCCAGGGCAAGCTCGACCGTCTGGGCGCCGACGAGCACCGCGCGATCGCCCGCGAGGCGGTGGCCAAGTCGCTGGTGCTGCTGAAGAACGACGGCGTTCTGCCGGTCAAGCCGGGCGCCAGGGTGCTGGTGGCGGGCGCCGCCGACGACATCGGCAAGGCCTCGGGCGGCTGGACCCTGACTTGGCAAGGCACCGGCAACAAGAACAGCGATTTCCCGCACGGCCAGTCGATCTGGGGCGGCATCGAGCAGGCGGTGAAGGCCTCCGGCGGCGAGGCCGAGCTGGCCCCCGACGGCCAGTTCAAGACCAAGCCCGACGTCGCCATCGTGGTGTTCGGCGAGGACCCCTATGCCGAGTTCCAGGGCGACGTCGCCAACCTCGGCTACCAACTGGGCGACAAGACCGACCTGGCCCTGCTCAGGAAGCTGAAGGCGCAGGGCATCCCCGTGGTGTCGGTGTTCCTGTCGGGCCGCCCCCTGTGGGTGAACCCCGAGATCAACGCCTCGGACGCGTTCGTGGCGGCCTGGCTGCCGGGCAGCGAGGGGGGCGGCGTGGCCGACGTGCTGGTGGCCGGAAAGGACGGCAAGTCCAAGCGCGACTTCCAGGGCAAGCTGGGCTTCTCCTGGCCCAAGCGCGCCGACCAGGGCCCGCTGAACCGCGGTCAGCCCGGCTACGACCCGCAGTTCGCCTACGGCTACGGCCTGTCCTACGCCAAGGGCGGCCAGGTGGGCGCCCTGCCGGAGGACGCGGGCAATGTCGCCGCCGCCGGCAGCGTCGATCGCTACTTCGTGGACGGCCGCCTGCCCGCGCCGTGGCGGATGGACTTCCTGGGGGCGGGCTCGATCAAGACGATCGACGCCGGGGCCCAGGAGAACGCCCGCCAGGCGACTTGGACGGGCCAGGGCACGCTGGCCGTCCACGGTCCGGCGGTCGACCTGTCGCGCCAGACCACCGGCGACATGGCGGTGGTGGTCCGTTATCGGATCGACGCCGCGCCGACCGCTCCGGTGTCGATGGGCATCGGCTGCAGCGACGACGCCTCGTGCGGCGGGACGGTGGACGTCTCCGGCCTGCTCAAGGACGCCAAGCCCGGCGAGTGGCGCAGCGCCAAGATCAAGCTGTCCTGCTTCCAGGCGGCCGGTGCGAAGATGGACCATGTCACCGCGCCGTTCGCGGTCAGCACCAGCGGGCCGTTCTCGCTGTCGTTGACCGAGGTGCGGCTGGCCTCCAACGAGGGCGACGCGATCTGCCCGAAATAGGTTCGGACCAGGCTTAGGGAGACCAGGCCCAAACCGGGGTCTGGTTCGGCGCGCGCGGGCTTGGCTATAGTCACGCCATGTCCCGCACCACCCCCGCCACCCTCGCCCTGACCAAGGCCGGGGTCGAGTTCACGGTCCACGCCTACGACTACGATCCGGACGCCGACAGCATCGGCTTGGCGGCCGCCGCCGCATTGGGCGAGGATCCTGGGCGGGTGCTCAAGACCCTGATGGCCCTGGTCGACGGCAAGCCGGTGCTGGTCATCGTCCCGTCCGACCGCGAGGTGGCGATGAAGAAGCTGGCCGCGGCGGTCGGCGGCAAGTCGGCCCAGATGATGAAGCCCGCCGACGCCGAACGGATCAGCGGCTACAAGGTCGGCGGCATCAGCCCGTTCGGCCAGAGGAAGCCCCTGCCGGCGGTGATCGAGGCCGACGCCCTGGCCCACGATCGCGTCTACATCAACGGCGGCCAGCGGGGCCTGCAGGTCCGGCTGGGCCCGAACACGGCCAAGGCGGTGCTGAAGGCCGTAGCGGCGCAGGTCTCGTCCTAGGCCCGATACCGCATCGCCACGTCGCAGCGCTCATACCGCGCGCCGAACAGCGCCATGATCTCGGCGTCGTGCTGGAAGCCCAGCTTTTCGTAGAGATGGATCGCCGGCCCGCATTTCCTGTTGGTCAGCAGGTAGAGCCGGTCGGCCACGCCCATCGCCTTGGCCCGCTCGATCGACGCCGCCAGCAGGAACTCGCCGACCTTGCGGCCGCGCGCGGCCTCCAGCACGCCCATCTTGGTCAGTTCGAACCAGCCGTCCTTCATCCGCATGATGGCGCAGGTCCCCACCACGCCGAGGTCGGGGGTCTCCGCGAACAGCACCGCCCCGCCCTTGTCGACGATCAGCTCGCGCGGGTTCTCCAGCAGCGTGATGTCGTTCTCCTCGAGGGCGAACATCTGCGAGATCCACGCGGCGTTGATGTCGTAAAACGCCTGGGCCAGGTCGTCGGTGAAATCGCGGATCGTCATGTCGGGCGTCATCACCCGGTCGACCAGCGAGCGGCGATCCAGTTCGGCTTCGATCATCGTGATCTCCTTCAGAAGGGCGGCATGGCGGCCGCCGCACAGCGATACGGCGGCGGCCTCGACCCGGGGCCACAGGTCGCGTTCCAGCCGGTCCATCAACGCCACGCCGTCCGGGCTCAGCGACAGCAGCTTCTGGCGCTGGTCGCGGCCTTCGCGGCTGACGTCGATCAGGCCCTGCTCGATCAGGGCCTGGATGGCGCGGGTGGCGGTCGGCTGGCTGAGCCGCAGGTGCAGGGCGACGCCGCCCACGGTCTGCGGCCCCTGCTGGCGCAGCACGGCCAGGAACTGCTGCTGGGCCGGCTGGATCGGCAGGTCCATGGCCTGGAGCGTGGCGGCCGCGTCGGTCTGCAGCCGGTCGGCCAGGCGTTTCATCCGGCTGCCCAGGAAGGTCACGCCCAGGTCGGCGAGGGTGTCGGGGGTCATGATCAGGCTCTCGGGATCACAAACATGTCGATATATATACATAGCTATGTATTGGTTTTGGCAAGCGCGAAATTGCGCGCCTTTCGGCCGATGACCTGACGCGTACGGCGTTCGCCGAACCGTGTCCTGACGGCAACAAGGTGAACGCCAAGTCGCCTCCAGCGTCGCGACGACCTTGTCCGTGACCGGGGATCATGAGATCAGCGCTTCCCGATCCACGCTCTGGAAGAAGCCGCCGCCGCATGACCTTGAACGCCGCCCAGCCATACAAGCCACCGATCCCGGTGCGATGGCGCGCGTCGTGCGAGCCGCGCCCGCTTCGTCTCCAACACAACCGCTAGCGACGGCCGCCCCGGCTGTCGCCGGGAGCTATCGATGACCACCCTCGTTCTGGCCAAGGCGACCGAGTCCGCCTCGCCCCTGCTGCGCCTGATCGCGCCCGCCTATGCGGACGTGCTGGCCGCGCTGTGGCCCGCGCCGCACACCCCGTTCGTCACCGCCCCGACGGCGCGACGACACCTGATCTGCCTGATGCTGGCGGCAGAGGCCGACGGCCGCGCGTCGACCGACGTCGCCCTGCTGCTGGACGCGCCGCTGCGCAAGGCGGTGCGCCTGGTGCTCGATCCGGCTCCGGAGGGGCTGGCCCGGGCGCTGGAGCGGCTGGGCGAGATCGCCTGGGCGCCGGAGGACTACCGCGTCCTGATCGCCCTGCTGGGTGATCCGAAGCCGGCCAAGACCCTGCGCCACGCCGACCGGATCGACCCGTTGCAGGTGCGGACCCTGGGCGCCCTGCCGCGTCCGCTGCGCGACGCCGGCGGGGTGGCCGTGCGGGTCAGCGCCGCCCAGGCCAAGCTGCTGGCCGAGGCCCACGCCCTGCTCAGCCGGCGTTTGCCGGAGGCCGTTCTGGCCGAGCGGGTCGCGGTGTGGACCCGCGCCCCGAGCGCCAAGACCCTGTTCAACCTGGTGGCCGACGATTTCCGCCGCGACCTGCCCAAGCCCCCTCATCCGGGCACGGATCGTCTGAAGCCGCTGGAGACGGTGGCGGCGATCCGCGACGCCGCGCGGCGCTACCGCAACTGCCTGGCCGGCTATGTCGACTCGGCGGTCGACCATCGCTGCGCGATCTACGAGTGGCTGCCGGCTCCGGGCGCGGTGATCGAACTGACGCCTGATAGTTATTTCGGCTGGCGGCTGGACCAGGCGCGGCTGGAGAACAACAAGTCGGTCGACGAGGCCACCCGCGCGGCGATCGTCGAGGAACTGCGCGGCATGGACATCCACGTCGGCCGCAGCGCCTGGCAGATCCGCCACGCCCTGGAGCGCGCCGGCTCGCCGAACTTCGAGCTGGAGTCGGAGGACGCCGCGATCGCGGACTATTTCACGGACGACTAATTCCGCGATGTCGGAAACCTGGGTCCTAGGGGTCGGCGCCGTAGTTGAACGACCAGGCGATGCCGGTGACCCGGTCGCCGGCGAAGGTCACGTAGATCTGGCCATCCCGCACCACGCCGTGCCGGCGATAGAGGTCGAACGGCGCGTTCGTCGGACAAGCGACAAACGTCTGGGTCGCCGCACGACAGCGCTGCTCGCCGTAGTACTCGTCCTTGCTCCGGGCGAGGATCCGCATCACCTCGGCCCGCGGTTGCCCGACGGTGACGCCCAACTTCTTTCCGGTGGTCACATAGCCATAGTAGAAGGTGTCGACGCCAGGCCTGATGGGCTCAGGCGTCCGGCTGCAGGACGCGGACGAGACCGTCACGGCCAACATCGTCGCGAAGGTCATCGCCCGCATTGCCGTCCCCCGTCTTTGACGGCGCCGCCCTCTTGATGGCTAGACGTCCACCTCGGCGTCCAGGGCGTTTTCCTGGATGAACTCGCGGCGGGGTTCGACCAGGTCGCCCATCAGACGGCTGAACATGTCGTCGGCGTCGTCGGCGTGGTTGACGCGCACCTGCAGCAGGGTGCGGGCCTCGACGTCCAGGGTGGTTTCCCACAGCTGGTCGGGGTTCATCTCGCCCAGGCCCTTGTAGCGCTGGATCGACAGGCCCTTGCGGCCGGCGTCCAGCACCGCGCCCAGCAGGTCGAGCGGACCGCGCACCGTGGTCGACTTGTCCTTGCGGCGGAAGATCGCCGCGCCCGAGAAGATGTCGCCCAGGGCGCCGGCCCGTTCGGCCAGGCGGCGGGCGTCGGCGGCGTGCAGCAGGCCGTCGTCCAGCACCACGCTCTCGGTGACGCCGCGGCGGATGCGCTTGAACACGTAAGCCGTGTCGCCGCGCTCGCCCGACCACGGGCCGTCGCCTTCTTCCGCATACAGATCAAGACGCTTGGCGGCGGCGGCGATGTCGGGATTTTCGCCGAGCAGGCCGGCCAGGGCCCCCTGTTCGACGGCGAAGGCCGGGGCGCGGGCGGCCAGGCGGTCGATGTTGCCCTTGGCCTGGCGGCAGAGCTGGACCAGGGCCAGCAGGTCCTGGCCGGTCCGGCGCTCGCCCGACGGCAGGTCCAGCTCGGCGCCCTCGACGCCTTCGTCGACCAGGAAGGCGTCCATCTCGCTGTCGTCCTTCAGATAGCGCGACGACTTGCCCTTGGCGGCTTTGTAGAGCGGCGGCTGGGCGATGTAGATGTAGCCGCGCTCGATCAGCTCCGGCATCTGACGATAGAAGAAGGTCAGCAGCAGGGTGCGGATGTGGGCGCCGTCGACGTCGGCGTCGGTCATCAGCACGATCTTGTGGTAGCGCACCTTGTCCGGGTTGAAGTCGTCGCGGCCAATGCCGGCGCCCAGCGCCGTGATCAGCGTTCCGATCTGGTCGGACGACAGCATCTTGTCGAAGCGCGCCCGCTCGACGTTCAGGATCTTGCCGCGCAGGGGCAGGACGGCTTGGTTGTCGCGGTTGCGGGCCTGCTTGGCCGAGCCGCCGGCTGAGTCGCCCTCGACGATGAAGATTTCGGACTTGGCCGGGTCGCGTTCCGAGCAGTCCGCGAGCTTGCCCGGCAACGACGTGATGTCGAGCGCGCTCTTGCGGCGGGTCAGTTCGCGGGCCTTGCGGGCCGCTTCACGGGCGGCGGCGGCCTCGGCGATCTTGGAGACGATGGCCTTGGCCTCGTTCGGATGCTCCTCGAACCAGGTCGACAGGCCTTCCTGCACCAGGCTTTCGACGGCCGGGCGCACTTCGGACGAGACCAGCTTGTCCTTGGTCTGCGAGCTGAACTTGGGGTCTGGCACCTTGACCGACAGCACGCAGGTCAGGCCTTCGCGGGCGTCTTCGCCCCCGACGCTGACCTTTTCCTTCTTGGTGATGCCCGAGCTCTCGGCATAGCCGGTGATGATGCGGGTCAGCGCGCCCCGGAACGCCGACAAGTGCGTGCCGCCATCCCGCTGGGGGATGTTGTTGGTGAAGCACAGCATGTGCTCGTGGTAGCTGTCGTTCCACCACAGGGCCAGGTCGACCTCGACCTTGTCCTTGCGGCCGCGAATGACGATCGGCGTCTTCAGCAGCGGGGTCTTGGCCTTGTCGAGGTGGCGCACGAAGGCCTCGATGCCGCCCTCGTAGTGCAGCTTTTCTTCCCAAGGCTCGGCGTCGCGCAGGTCGCGGAAATAGATCGTCACGCCCGAGTTCAGGAAGGCCAGCTCGCGCAGGCGATGCTCCAGCGTCTTCCGGTCGAATTCGATGAAGGCGAAGGTTTCCAGCGACGGGAAGAAGGTCACTTCCGTGCCCGTCAGGGTCTCGCCGGCCTTGGGACCGTCGGCGCGGACGGGCGAGTCGCCGGTCTGGGCCAGCGAGGTCACCGCATCGCCGCGCTCAAAGCGCATCTGGTAGCTGTGGCCGTTGCGGTGGATCTTCAGCTCCAGCCAGTCGCTGAGCGCGTTGACCACCGAGACGCCCACGCCGTGCAGGCCGCCCGAGACCTTGTAGCTGTTCTGGTCGAACTTACCGCCGGCGTGCAGCTGGGTCATGATGACCTCGGCCGCGCTGACGCCTTCGCCCTCGTGGATGTCGACCGGGATGCCGCGGCCGTCGTCGGTGACCGTCACCGAGCCGTCGGCGTTGAGGATCACCTCCACCTTGGTGGCGTGGCCGGCCAGGGCTTCGTCGATGGCGTTGTCGACCACCTCGTAGACCATGTGGTGCAGGCCCGAGCCGTCATCGGTGTCGCCGATGTACATGCCGGGGCGCTTGCGCACCGCGTCCAGGCCCTTGAGCACCTTGATGGAGTCGGCGCTGTATTCGCCGGTCATCACTTCAGGGGCCGACATTTCCGAACCGTCCGCGGTCGTCAGGCGATCGGTGTTGGCGTCGGCTTCAGGGCCTTTGGTCTCTTCGGTCATACGTCTTCCAATGCGGTCAGGCCGAGTTCGCTGACGCGAACGCCGAGAGCCCGACCTTTCAGGTGGTCGAACAGCGATTGGTCCGTGCCTGTGAGAAAGGCCTGGAGTCCGAGCGCCGTGATTTCGTCGGCCAATGCGGCCCGCCTTTTCAGGTCGAGATGCGCGGCGACTTCGTCGAGCAACAATATAGGATTCGGCGCGTCTTTCGCACGCGAAAGTCGCGCCGCCTGGGCCAAAACCAGGTTCAGAATCAGCGCTTTCTGCTCCCCGGTCGAACATTCCGCGGCAGGACGGTCCTTCTCGACGTGATGGATGGCCAGATCGCCCCGGTGAGGACCGGTCAGAGCCCGTCCGGCGGCCCCGTCGCGAGGCCGGGCGGCGGCCAGGGCGGCGGCGAGTCGGACCTCGATTTCGGCGGTTTCGACGCCCTCCAGCGCCATCTTCTCCCACTCGCCGGTCAGGGCCAGGCGAGCGCGGGGAAAGGGGCGGTCGCCGCGGCTGTCGATCTCGACCTGCAGGGCCAGCAGCGTGCGGGCCCGGGCCCCGGCCATCAGGGCGCCCGCCTGGCCGAGGCGGGCCTCCAGGGCGGTGAGCCACACCGCGTCTGCCGGATGGCCGCTCTCGGCGGCGTCGGTCAGCAGGCGCATGCGTTCGCGCTGGGCCTTGTCGTAGGCGTTGGCGTGGCGGGCGTGGTCGGGCTCGCCGGCGAACACCAGGCGGTCGAAGAACTTGCGCCTTTCGCCGGCGGCTTCGAGGAACAGCCGGTCCTGGGCCGGGGTCAGCCAGATCGGACGGACGTGGTCGGCGAGGCGGCCGGGCGGCACGGTCTCGCCCTCGATGCGGACGATGCGGCGGGCGGCGCCGGCCAGCTCGACGCCGGCGCCCAGGCGCACGGGCTCGTCGTCGCCGCCTTGAGCCTCCGCCGACACGGCCCAGGCGCGGCCGGTGGCTTCGCCAGGCAAGCGGCGTCCGACCTCGGGCAGGCTGGCGTTGCGCAGGCCCTTGCCCGGCGACAGCAGGCTGATGGCCTCCAGCAGGTTGGTCTTGCCCGCCCCGTTGGCCCCGAACAGATAGACGCTGGCCCCCTCCGGACGCAGGGTCGCCCGCTCGTACGAGCGAAAGTCGGTCAGGGTCAGCGAAAGAAGGGCGGCGCGGCTCACCGGGGGGTTCTAGCCTATTCGCGCCGCAGGTCTAAATCCGCCTACCGCTCCTGATCCGTGGACCGCATCAGGATCTCGTTGATCATCACGTGCGGCGGGCGCGAGACGGCGTAGAGGATGGCGTCGGCCACGTCCTCGGCGGTCAGCTGGCGCATGGCGTCGGCGGCGGAATTGACGGCGTTCTGGACGGCCTCGACGGCGATGTGGTCGCGCAGCTCGGTGGCGGCCATGCCGGGCGAGATGACGCTGACCCGGATGTTGTCCTTGTGGACCTCCTTGCGCAGCGATTCCGAGAAGCCCGCCACGCCGAACTTGGTCGCCGAATAGGCCGCCGCCATCGGGTTGGCGACGTGGGCGGCGGTCGAGGCGATGTTGACGATGTGGCCGTCCTTGCGGGCGGTCATGCCGGGCAGGGCGGCCTGGGTGGCGGCGATCAGGCCCAGCAGGTTCAGCTCGATCATCGAGCGCCAGCGCGAGAGGTCGGCGGTGGCCACCGGCTCCAGGTACATGACGCCGGCGTTGTTGATCAGGATGTCGAGGCGGCCGAACGCGGCCTCGGTCTCGCGGACCGCCCGCTGGGCCTCTGCCTCCTTGGTGAAGTCGGCGACGATGACGACCGCCTCGCCGCCCTCGGCCTGGATCCTCGCGGCCAGGTCGCGCAGGCGGTCCTCGCGGCGGGCGGCCAGGGCGACCTTGGCGCCGGCCTTGGCCAGCCCCAGGGCCACGGCCTCGCCGAAGCCCGAAGACGCGCCGGTGACCAGAGCCACGCGGCCGCTCAAATCCATGCTCATTGGGGGATCTCCTCGCCGGCGCCGGACGGCGTCCGGCGAGGATATAGGGTCTCAGGCCAAGGCCCGCATCAAGCCGCCGGTCAGCCGAACTTGTAGCCGCACAGCTTGTTGCCATCCAGATCGCGGAAATAGGCGAAATAGGCCCCCGGCATCCGCTCGCCCGGCGCGCCCTCGCAGCGGCCGCCCAGTTCGATGGCCCTGGCGTGGAAGGCGTCGACCTCCTCGCGGCTCTCGAAGTCGAAGCCGCCCATCATGCCGTTGCCGACGCAGGCGGCCTCGCCGTCATAGGGGCCCAGCACCCCGAACAGTCCCGTGCCCTTGCCGCGATAGAGCCGTCCGCCCGAGGGGTGCTCGTAGACCCCCTTCATGCCGATCGATCCCAGCAGGGCGTCGTAGAAGACCTTGGCCGCCTCCAGCTTGTTGGACCCCACGGTCATATAGCTGACCCTCGCCATGCGCATTCCTCCCGTTTTCTTATGAAACGGAGGCTAGCACGGGTTCGGAGGCGGGCAAGGTCGGCGGGCGATCGTGACGACCCTGTGACACCGCAGGTTGCTTGCGCCTCGCCGCGCTTCGGTGGTGAATAGCGGTAACAAAAACCCTGGGGAGGGGGCACATGCGACTCAAGACTTTGGGCGCTCAGCGCCAATGGTGGCAGACCAATCCGGAACTCGGCATCGCCATCGGCTGGGCCGTCGTCTGCGGCGTCCTCTGGGTGGCCGTGAGAGCCCTCGGCATCGCGTGACGCCTCTGGAGAGCGGCGCTTCGACCTAGGCCGCGGCCGTCGTCACGGGGCGTCGAGACTCAAGACCATGGCCTCCATGGTCTTGAGCGCCTGACTGGCGCCTTCCATCGACTCTCGATGACCAGGGTAGCCGCTTCCGCCATAGTTCCGGTCGGCCTCGGCGAAGCGCGCCTGCTCGACTTGCAGGGCGCGGCCCCAGGTTATCCGGGCTTCGTCGCGCCTTCCCAGACGCAGCAATACGGCGCCCAGCACCAGCAGAGCCAGCTTGTGATCAGGCTCGGCCTCGCAGGCCATCGCGTAGTACGCGCCGGAGGTCTCGTCGCAAACGCAGTAGCCAACGGCGCCGGCGAACATGCAGACATTGGCCAGGGTCGTGGGATATCTGGCCGCGTCGGCGTCGTGTTTCAGCCCGGCGATCAGCGTGTCCAGCTTTCTCAGCGCCGCGTCCAGCTTTCCGCGTTGGGCCAGCGCGTAGGCCTCGCGAGCGCGCAGGACGCTGGGCGGAGGCGGGCGATCGTCGAGCCTGAGGCCCGGCGCGAACTCTTGATAGTGCCCCCAAAGCGCGTCGACCACGTGAGGGAACGAAGACAGCGGGCGTCGCTCGAGGGCCGAACGCAGCGGCGCGGCGGCCTCTTCGCGTCGCCCGGTCCATTGCTCGATCCCGCGATTGAACCGCGCCATTCGCAGGGCTTGGGCCAGTTCCTCGCGTCGCTCAGGACCGGCGAACGCCATCCGCCCGTGAAACTCGAGCTCTAGAAGGGTGTGCCTGAAGAACGTTCGACCTTGAGGTCGCGACCCGTTCTTCATGCGCGATCCCTACACCCGCAGCGGCATCAGCACGTATTTGACGCCCGGATCGGTTGGGTCGACCACCAGGGTGGGCGAGGCCGGGTCGGCGAAGCGGAACTCGGCGATCGGGCCGCCGATCTGGCCGCAGACGTCCAGCAGGTAGCGGGCGTTGAAGCCGATCTCGAAGGCTTCGCCGTCGTAGTCGACCTCGACCTCTTCGACGGCCTGGCCGGCTTCCATGTTGCGCACGGTCAGGGTGATGCGGCCCGGCTCGACGGCCAGCTTCACCGAGCGGCTCTTCTCGGCCGAGATGGTGGCCACCCGGTCGACGGCCTTGGCGAACAGGTCGTTGTCCAGCGTCAGGATCTTGGCGTTGTCGCGCGGTATGACGCGCAGATAGTCCGGGAAGGCGCCATCGATGACCTTGGAGGTCAGGGCCGCGCGGCCGAACTCGAAGCGGATCTTCTGGGCGCTGATCTGCAGGTCGACCTGCTCGCCGGCCGATTCCATCAGGCGGCGGGCCTCCTGGATGGTCTTGCGGGGCACGATCACGCCGGGCAGGCCGGCCGAGCCTTCCGGCGCGTCCATCTCGGCCAGGGCCAGGCGGTGGCCGTCGGTGGCCACGGCGCGCAGCTTGGTCACGCCGCCGTCGTTGACGGTGTGGAGGTACAGGCCGTTCAGGTAGTAGCGGGTCTCTTCGGTCGAGATCGCGAAGCGGGTCTTGTCGATCAGCCGCATCAGGTCGTTGGTGTCGACCGAGATCCGACCCGACAGGCCGTCGCTGCTCATCACCGGGAAGTCGCCGGCCGGCAGCACCGGCAGGTTGAAGCGCGAGCGGCCGGCCTGGATCACCAGGCGGGGATCGTCGCCGCTGAAGCTGAGCGAAACGTCAGAGCCGTCGGGCAGCTTGCGGACGATTTCATATAGCGTGTGGGCCGGAGCGGTGATCTGGCCGGGCCCGTCGATCTGGGCCAGGCCCTCGTCGATGATCTCCATGTCCAGGTCGGTGGCCGAGAACGACAGGGTGTCGCGATCGGCCGACAGCAGGATGTTCGACAGGATCGGGATGGTGTTGCGGCGCTCGACGACGCTCTGCACGTGACCCAGCGCCTTCAGCAGCGCCGCCCGCTCGATGGTAAGCTTCATATCTCGGTCCAGGTTCGGGGTCGCCGCCGACAGAGAGAATCCCCCCGTGGCCCCGTCATGAATGGACTTGCGACATTAGCGCAAACCGCGACCGGGGGAAGGCCTGGGTGCGGCGAAATGCGCACCCAGGCTCGGCGATAGCGCGACGGTCGGAAAGTCTTCAGCTGGCGGCGGCGCGTTCGGCCTTGGTCGGCAGCTTCCAGCCCGGGCGGATGAAGTGGCAGGTGTAGCCGTTGGGGATCCGCTCCAGATAGTCCTGATGCTCGGGTTCGGCCTCCCAGAACGGGCCGGCAGGCGCGAGTTCGGTCACCACCTTGCCCGGCCACAGGCCGGAGGCGTCGACGTCCTCGATGGTCTCCTCGGCGACCCGCTTCTGCTCGTCGTCGGCATAGAAGATCGCCGAGCGGTAGCTGAGACCCAGGTCGTTGCCCTGGCGGTTCAGGGTGGTCGGATCGTGGATCTGGAAGAAGAACTCCAGGATCTGGCGGTAGCTGATCACGGCGGGGTCGAAGATGATCTCGATCGCCTCGGCGTGGGTCCCGTGGTTGCGATAGGTGGCGTTGGGCACGTCGCCGCCGGAATAGCCGACGCGGGTCTTCAGCACGCCCGGATAGCGGCGCAGCAGGTCCTGGACGCCCCAGAAGCAGCCGCCGGCGAGGATCGCGGTTTGGGTGGTCATGGGAAGACGGCCTTTCGTCAGGGGAATGGGCGAGGCTACATGTTGGCCCTGTCGGGGTCGCGCGCAAGCGGCGCGGCCCGTTGTTGAGGGCTCATCCGTGAAGCGCGCCGCCGTCCTGCCCTCTGTCCTGTTCGTCTGCCTGGGCAACATCTGTCGCTCGCCCCTCGCCGAGGCCGCCTTCCGCGCGGAGGCCGAGCGTCGGGGCCTGGAGGTCGAGATCGATTCGGCTGGCACGGGCGGCTGGCACGTCGGCCACCCGCCGGACCGCCGGGCCCAGGCGGTGGCGCTGCGGCAAGGGATCGACATCGGCGGCTATCGCGGACGTCAGGTGAAGCCGGAAGATTTCCGTCGCTTCACCCACGTCGTCGCGCTGGACCGCGACAATCTCGCGGACCTCAAGCGGATCCGGCCATCCGATGCGACGGCGGAGCTGCTGCTGTTGCTGGACGTGGTCGAGGGTCGACAAGGCAAGTCGGTGGCCGACCCGTACTACGGCGACGACGCGGACTTCGACATCACGTGGGCCGACGCCGTGGCGGGGGCGAAGGGGCTGGCGGATCGGATCGAGGCCCAATCCTAAATCCCGCTCATCCCAGCCTTCGCCGGGATGAGCGGATATTCAAGGTCAGGCCTTGGTGTCGAACGTCCCGCCCGTATCCGCGCCGTTGCCGGCGTACGGATTGGCGCCCGCCGTCGGTTCGGCCGGCGAGTCCGGGCCCTTCGAGCCCTTGGCGGCCACGGCGACCATGGCCGGACGGACCAGGCGGCCCATCAGCTCGTAGCCGGCCTGCAGCACCTGGATGACGCCGCCCGCGGCGACTTCGTCCGAGGGCTGCTCCATCACCGCCTGGTGCAGATGGGGGTCAAACTTCTCGCCCTTGGTCGGGTCGATCTTCTTCAGGCCGTTGCGTTCGAAGGCGCCCAGCAGCTCCTTCTCGGTCATCTCGACGCCGATGATGTAGTTGGTCACCGCCGGATCCTGCGAGTCGCGCGGGCTCAGGGCCGTGGCGCGCGACAGGTTGTCGGCCACGCCCAGCAGGTCGCGGGCGAACTTCTGGATCGCATAGGCGCGGGCGTCGTTCATCTCGCGCTCGGCCCGGCGCTTGGTGTTCTCGACGTCGGCCGCGTAGCGCAGCGCCTGATCCTTCAGGGCCGCCACTTCCAGCTTCAGCGCCTCGATTTCCTGCGACGCGTCGTCGGCCTCGAAGGCCACGTCTTCGGCCGGCGTTTGTTCGTCGGTCATCTCTCAGTCCTTATCCGTCCATCATCCGGCCGAGCACGCGGGCGGTATAGTCCACCAGCGGGATCACCCGGGCATAGTTTAAGCGGGTGGGGCCGATCACGCCGATCGCCCCCAACACCTTCTGTCGGCCCGTCATATAGGGCGCCGCGATCAGGGAGGAACCCGAAAGCGAAAAGAGTCGCGTTTCGGCCCCGATGAAAATGCGCACGCCCTCGGCGGTGCGGACGTCGTCCAGCAGGCCGATCAGTTGGCCCTTCTGCTCCAGATCGTCGAACAGCCGCCGCACGCGCTCCAGGTCCTCCCGGGCGCTGGCGTCGGCCAGCAGATTGGCCCGGCCGCGGACGATCAGGGCGCGGTCGGGGTCGTCGCCGCCGCTCCAGGCGGCCAGGCCGTCCTCGACCAAACGCGCCGCCGCGGCGTCCAGTTCACGCCGGGCGGTGTCCAGCTCGGCGGCCATCTCGAGCTTGGTCTCGTTCAGGGTGCGGCCGCGCAGGCGGGCGTTGAGGAAGTTGGAGGCCTCCTGCAGCGAGGCTGGGGTGACGCCGGCCGCGCGCTTCATCAGCCGGTTCTCCACCGTGCCGTCGTCGAACACCATGATCGCCAAGGCCTGGTCGGCGCCCAGGGCCACGAACTCCACATGCTTGACCCCGCCCTCGCGGACCGGGGCGACCACCACGCCGGCCCCGCCGGCCAGGCCCGACAGGATGGCGCTGGCCTCGCCCATGGCTTCCTCGAACGAGCGGCCGTGGGCGAACAGGCGCGACTCGATCATCCGCCGCTCCTCCTCGCCGATGTCGCCCACCTCCAGCAGGCCGTCGACGAACATCCGCAGGCCCGCGTGCGTCGGAATGCGGCCGGCGCTGGTGTGGGGGGCGTCCAGCAGGCCCAACTGGGCCAAGTCCTGCATGGTGTTGCGGATCGAGGCTGGCGACAACTGCACCCCGCCGCGCGAAATGGTCCGCGAACCGACGGGTTCGCCGGTCTCCAGATAGGATTCCACGACTCGCCGGAAGATGTCGCGGGCGCGGGCGTCCAGGTCCGTGAGGCTGGGAGTCTGAGCGGAAAACCCCGAAAAGAGCTGTGTCATGTAGCCTTCGAACGCGCCGCCAGGGTCCCGGGGGAGGTCCCCTCGGGTTTCGACGGGATTGGACGACCGTCTTAACTAGGATAAGCGGCCCCATCCTATCACGCAAAGCCCCGGAGTTTCCCATGCGTCCGTCCGAACGCGCCCCAGACCAAACGCGCGAAGTCACGCTGGAAACCGGCGTCAACCGCTATGCCGAGGGCTCGTGCCTGGTCAGCTTCGGCCACACCAAGGTGCTGGTCACCGCCACGGTCGAGGAAAGCGTCCCGGGCTGGATGCGCAACAAGGGCGCCGGCTGGGTCACGGCCGAGTACGGCATGCTGCCCCGCGCCACCCACACCCGCGGCCGGCGTGAGGCCGCCCAGGGCAAGCAGAGCGGCCGCACCCAGGAAATCCAGCGCCTGATCGGCCGCTCCCTGCGCGCCGTCGTCGACATGAAGGCCCTGGGCGAACGCCAGATCAGCCTGGACTGCGACGTCATCCAGGCCGACGGCGGCACCCGCACCGCCGCCATCACCGGCGCCTGGGTCGCCCTGCGCATCGCGGTCAACTACCTGATCGAGGAAGGCGTGCTGAAGACCGACCCGATCCTGGGCCAGGTCGCGGCCATCTCCTGCGGCGTGTTCAAGGACACCCCGGTGCTCGACCTCGACTACGAGGAAGACTCCAGCGCCGAGGCCGACAGCAACTTCGTGCTGACCGACACCGGCGACATCGTCGAGGTCCAGGCCACGGGCGAAAAGCGCGGCTTCACCCGCGCCGAGTTCGACGCCCTGTTCGCCCTGGCGGAAAAGGGCATCGGCGAGCTGTTCGTGAAGCAGCGCGAAGCGGTTTCGGCGGCTAAGTAATCGAAATCCCTCTCCCCTTGCGGGAGAGGGTGGCCTCCGAAGGCGGTCGGGTGAGGCGTTGAAGAACAGAAACGCCGCGACAGCCGTTGGGCCGGTCGCGGCGTTTTGCGTTCGAGAGACCATCATCCGTCGGCTTCGCCGACACCTTCTCCCGCAAGGGGAGAAGGATCTCAGTCCTCTTCGTGCGCGTCGCCCGGGCCCGGCTCGTACGTCATCAAATCCCCCGGCTGGCAGTTCAGTTCGCGGCACAGGGCGTCCAGGGTGGTGAAGCGCACGGCGCGGGCCTTGCCGGTCTTGAGGATCGACAGGTTGGCGATGGTCACGCCGACCCGGTCCGACAGCTCGGTCAGCGACATCCGTCTTTCCAGGAGGATGCGGTCCAGTTGCACGCGGATGGCCATGGGGTTCTTCGTCTCCGCGGAGTCAGATTGTCAGTTCGGCTTCCCGTCGAAGGCGGGCGCCCTCGCGGAAGACCTCGGCCAGGACGAACACCACCAGGACCGGAAACCAGGCGCTCAAGCTGAACGAGCGCTCGGAGAAACTGGTGATGTCCGGCGCCAGCCACTTGGCCAAGCCGGCGAAGATGTAGTTGCCGATCTCGAGAGCGGCCAGGACCAGGCCCACCACCCGCAGGCGGCGGACATTGTCCGGATGGAACGGATCGCCGGCGGTCAGGGTGGCGAACACCCGCCGCAGGCGCTCGACGATCACCATCCAGCCTCCCGAAAGCAGCGCCCACGCCCCCATGGCGCCGGCGCGCTGAACGCCCTTGTTGACTAGCTCGTCGAGCGAGCCGCCGATATGCAGTCTTGAAGTGATCAATTCGGGATTGAAGCTGAGCAGCAGCACGGCGACCGTGAAGATCGCCAACAGGCTGACCCAGACCCACAGACCCACATAGATCACGTCGAGAATGATCTTCAGGAAACTCGATACCGAGCCAGGCCCCAAGGCGCGCATCCGCTCATCCCCTCACGCAGAAACGCCGACCATGCCCCGGCGGATCGGGGCGGGTCAAAGGCGAGCTGGACCTCGGGTCAGAACGTCTTGATCGCGAAGGTCACGGCGGCGAGCGGCAGACCGGCGATCAGCGTCAGCGTGGCCAGGCGGGTGGCGACGACGTCGACGATGCGGAACAGTCTGGCGGCGGACATTGGCGGGCCTTCGGGTCGGGTGCGGGACCGCGCCGACATGGCGTGTCTCCCATGGCGCGAACATAAGGAGCGATTCCACCAGCGCCAATGTCGCTTATCGATAAACGATATTAAACCTCTGTAATGATCGCGCTCATCGAACGGATTATGCGAGGTGTGGCGCCGTAGCCACCATCGAGCTCCGGCGGCTGGCGGTTTCGAACCATGCGGCGAGGTTCGGACGGCCCTCGCGCCAGTCCAGAACTTGGCGAATGTCCAGATAGGCCAACTGGGCGGCGACCGCGATCTCGCCGATCTCGAAGCGATCGGCGGGCGGGGTCTCGGCCTCCAGAAGGTCGAGGGCGGCGGCCAGCGCCGCGGTCTGGCGGTCGAACAGGTCCTGGCGGTGCGGGGCGTCGCGCAGCCTTTCGCGGACGATGGCCAGGGCCGCGTCGCCCATGCCGTCGGCCATGGCCTGCCGGGTCAGGGCGGCCCAGCGCTCCGGACCGGCGGCGGGGGTCAGGGTCCTGCCGGCCAGGGCTTCCAGATAGTCGCAGATCACCGGCGAGTCGAAGATCGGCGTGCCCCCGCCTTCATCGGCGTCCGGGATCAGGATCGGGATCTTCGACAGAGGATTGATCGCCCGCAGGCTCTCGTCGGTGTAGGGACTGGCGATCACCAGCTCCACCCGGTCGGCCAGGCCCAGCTCGAACGCGACCACGCGAACCTTGCGGGCGAAGGGCGACATGGGGGAGTAGAGAAGCTGCATGATCTTGTCCCGGAAAGGAGCCGCGCGATGACGCTGAAGCTGGAAGCTGGTCTTAAGCTGGTCGCGGCGACGCACAACCCCGGCAAGGCCAAGGAATTGGCCGCGCTGCTCGACGGGCGCTTCGAGGTGCTGGCCGCCGGCGCCCTGGGCCTGCCCGAACCGGACGAGACCGAGACCACCTTCGTCGGCAACGCCCTGCTCAAGGCCCGCCATGCCGCCGACCTGTCGGGCCAGATCGCCCTGGCGGACGATTCGGGCGTGTCGGTCGCGGCGCTGGAAGGCGCGCCTGGCATCTATTCGGCGCGCTGGGCCGGTCCGACCAAGGATTTCGCCGTGGCCATGGACAAGGTGGCCGAGCGGATCGAGGAGACGGGCTCGCAGGATCGCTCCGCCTGGTTCACCTGCGCCCTGGCCGTGGCCTGGCCGAACGGCGGGCCGGCGGTGGTGGTGCAGGGCGAGGTCCACGGGACCCTGACCTTCCCGCCGCGCGGCGACCGGGGCTTCGGCTACGATCCGATCTTCATCCCCAACGGCTACGATCAGACGTTCGGCGAGATGGAGCCGGCCGCCAAGGACGCCATGAGCCACCGCGCCGTGGCTTTCGAGAAGTTGAAGGCGGCGCTGTTTGAGTGACGCCCAACCCGCGTTGGGGGCGCCGCTCGGCGTCTACGTCCATTGGCCCTACTGCGCCAAGATCTGCCCCTATTGCGACTTCAACGTCGTGCGCGATCGGGGGCGGACCGACGAACAGACCGCCCTGGCCGACGCGATCGTCGCCGACCTGAAGGCCCAGCGCGACCTGACCGGACCGCGTCGGCTGCTGTCGATCTTCTTCGGCGGCGGCACGCCCTCGCTGATGGACCCCGCCCAGGTCGCCCGGGTGATCGAGACCGCCAAGGCGCTGTGGACGCCGGCCGACGACCTGGAGATCAGCCTCGAGGCCAATCCCACCGACGCCGAGACCGACCGCTTCGAAGCCCTGGCGGCGGCGGGCGTGGCGCGGCTGTCGCTGGGCGTCCAGGCGCTGAACGATGAGGCCCTGGCGCTGCTGGGCCGCAACCACGACGCCGGCTCGGCCCGACGGGCGATCGCCGTGGCGGCCAAGGCCTTCCCGCGCCTGTCGGCCGACCTGATCTACGCCGTGCCCGGCCAGACGGTGGAGGCCTGGACGCGGGAGCTGTCCGAACTTCTGGCCTACGGACCCGAGCACGTCTCGCCCTACCAGCTGACCATCGAGCACGGCACCGCCTTCGACCGCGCCGTCGGCCGCGGCAAGCTGGTCGTGCCGGACGAGGACTTGGCCGCCGCCCTGTTCGAGACGACACAGAGCGTGCTGGAGGCCGCCGGCTTCGACGCCTACGAGGTCTCCAATCACGCCCGGGGCCAGGCCGCGCGCTCGCGCCACAACCTCGTCTACTGGCGCGGCCACGACTATGTCGGCGTCGGTCCGGGGGCTCATGGCCGCCTCACGCTCGCGGATGGAAAGCTCGCCACGACCGCCCAGCGCAAGATCGCCGACTACATCCGCGCGGTCGCCGAGACCCAGGTCGGCTTCGAGCGCGAAGCCCTCACCGCCCTGGAGGCGGCCGAGGAGCGCCTGCTGCTGGGCCTGCGCATCGACGACGGCGTTACCTTCGCCGAGATCGCCGCCCTGGGCTTGTCGCCGGACACGCCCAAGGTGAAAGATCTGGTCGAAGCAGATCTTCTCGTCGACGATAGGATCCGGCTTCGCGCCACCCGGTCCGGTCGTCTTGTACTGGACCGGCTGACAGGAACGCTCGCGACCTGATAGTCCTGTCGGCACAGTCTTGCGTAACCGCGTCGTCGGCGCCCCAGTTCGTGTCGGAAAGTTCGCCCTTGAGCCGCCAGCTTGCCCCGCCCGCCCTGTCCGACGCGCCGCTGGCGGCGGGGCTGTATCTGGTGGCGACGCCGATCGGGAACCTGCGCGACATCACCTTGCGGGCCTTGGACGTGCTGAACGCGTGCGACGTCCTGCTGGCCGAGGACACCCGGGTGTCGGGAAAGCTGCTGGCCGCCTACGCCATCTCCAAGCGGCTGCAGCGCTATGACGAGCACGTCGCCGATCGCGAGACGCCGCGCATCCTGGAACGGCTGGAGGCCGGCGAGCGGGTCGCCCTGGTCTCGGACGCCGGCACCCCGATGGTCTCCGATCCCGGCCTGCGCCTGGCCCAGGCGGCGATCGCGGCCGGCCACCAGGTGTTCCCGATCCCTGGCGCCTCGGCGGCCCTGGCGGCCCTGACCCTGGCCGGCCTGCCCACCGACCGCTTCCTGTTCGCCGGTTTCCCGCCGACCAAGACCGCCGCGCGCAAGACGTTCTTCGAGGACCTGGCCAATGTCCGCGCCACGCTGATCTTCTACGAGGGCGCCTCGCGGGTGGCCGACAGCCTGGCCGACATGGCCGCCGTGTTCGGTCCGCGCCCCGGGGCCGTGGCCCGCGAGCTGACCAAGCTCTACGAGACATGCATCCGCGGGCGGCTGGACGAACTGGCGGCCGATCCCCGTTTTGAAGCGCCGAAGGGCGAGATCGTCATCCTGGTCGGCCCCGGCGAGGACGAGGTCGCCACGGCCGCCGACGCCGAGACCGCGCTGCGCGAAGCCATGGCCCGCCTGCCGCTGGGCGAGGCCGCCTCCGAGGTCGCCAAGGCCCTGGGGCTGTCGCGCAAGGACCTCTACCGCCAAGCCTTGGCGATGAAGGAGGCCGGATGAGCGTCGTCCGTCCTGTCCGTCCCGAAAGACAGGCGCGGGGCGCCGCCGCGCGGCTGTCGGGTCGTCGCGCCGAGGTGGTCGCGGCCCTGTGGCTGATGGCCAAGGGCTATCGGATTCTCGGCTTCCGCCTGGCCACCCCGCTGGGCGAGATCGACCTGCTGGCGCAACGTGGCGGCGTGCTGGCCGTTGTTGAAGTCAAGAGCAGGACCAGTCTGGAGGCGGCGCTGGAAGCGGTGACCTACGAGCAGCGGGCCCGTCTGCGTCGCGCCGGCGCGCACATCGCCGCCCACCGCGCCGGCCTGCGCGACGCCTCGGTCCGCCTGGACCTGATCGCCCTCGCGCCCGGCCGCCGTCCGCGCCATGTCCTCAACGCGTGGGTGGACGGTCAATGACGCGGGAAGAGGCCGAAGTCCTGCTGACCGACGCCGGCGAGCGTTCGGACAAGGCTTTCCCGCTGTTCGAGGCCGCCCTGGCCTGCGCCGTCCACGACGATCCGGACCGCGACCTGGCTCCCGTTCTCGACATGGCCAAGGCCTCGATCGACCGCCTGACCGAGCGGTTGAAGGGCGAGTCGCCCGAGGAGGCCCTGGCCGAGACCATGGCCGGCGACCTGCGGCTGTCGGGCGACCTGATCACCTACGACCACCCCGACAACGCCGACGTGGTCGCCGTGGCCGAGCGGCGCAAGGGCCTGCCGGTGACGCTGGGGGTGTTCTACCTGCACGCCGGCCGAGCCTGCGGCCTGGAGCTGCACGGCGTCGACTTTCCGGGCCACTTCCTGCTGCGCATCGAGACCGAGGAGGGGCCGCTGGCCCTGGACCCGTTCAGCGAGGGGCGGGTCGTGCTGCCGTCCGAGCTGTCGCGCCGGGCCCTGCGCACCGGCCTGATGCCCGACGTCGCCGCCAAGCTGGACGTGCTGATGAGCCCGATCAGCGATCGGGCCGTGTTGATCCGTCTGCAGAACAACATCTTCGCCCGCGCTCAGCAGGCCCGCGACTGGGCCCGGGCCGAACGCTCGGCCCTGCGCCGCGCCCTGCTCGACCCCACCGACCACCATCCCTGGCTGGACGTCGCCGCCGCCCGCGAGGGTCAGGGCGCCCTGGCCGGGGCCCTGCAGGCCCTGTCCCGCGCCCAGGTTCTGGACGGCGGCGCGGCCATCGCGGCCCGGGCGGCGCGCGAGCGGATGCGCATGCGGCTGAACTAGCCGCGGTCGGGGACATGCCCTGGCGGCGTGTCCCCAGCGACAAGCGCCGTGTCCGGAAACGGGGACACGCCACAAGGGCATGTCCTCGACCTCAGTGCTGGGGCCGCGAGACCACGAACCGCGCGACCGAGTCGCGGAAGGCCTGCACGTCCTTGTTCAGCTGGATCAGTCGCTCGACGCTCATGTCGGCCGACTCGAACAGCGTCTGGCCCAGGCACGCGCTGCGGGCCTGCATGTCGCGGCCGTGATCGGTCAGGCTGACGACGACCTGACGCTCATCGGCGGGATTACGCTCCCGTGAGAGCAGGCCGGCGGCCTCCATGCGCTTGACCAGCGGCGTGACGTTGCTGGAATCCAGGCCCAGGCGCTCGGCGATCGCGCCGACGCTCTGGCCGTCGACCTCCCAGAGCGCGCTCAGCACCAGGTACTGCGGGTAGGTGATCTCCAGGGCGTCGAGCAGCGGCTTGTAGGCGCGATTGATCGCCAGGCTCGCCCCGTACAGCGAAAAACACAGCTGGTCGTCGAGCGTGAGGGTGCGAGCGGGGTCTGGCATGGAGGGCTCCTCGGAACGGTCCGCCTTAGCGCAAAAATATATGTCGTGACAAATAATGACTCGACAGGGGTTCGGGCGGCCGGTTAGATCATATCACATGTCGCGACATTAAATGTCGTGACATTTTCCAAACTGTTCCGTTCCGATGGAGGCCCCCATGGCCAACGACATCCCGCTCTCGCGCACCGGCGCCGACGCGCTCGTGCGCTACTATTTCCTTCGCGCCGGCGTGGCGGCCGTTTGGGTCGCGCTCGCCTTTACGATCGCTCGGTCCAATCCCGTTCTCGCGGGCGTTCTGCTGGTGATCTATCCGGCCTGGGACGCGTTCGCCAACGCGCGGGACGCCCTGGCCAACGGCGGCTTCCGCGCCAACGCCCCTCAGGCCCTCAACACCGCCGTCAGCACCGCCATCGCGTTGGCGGTGCTGGTCGCCCTCCAGATCGACATGCGCCTGGTGCTGGTACTGTTCGGCGCCTGGGCGTTCCTGGCGGGCGTGCTGCAACTGGTCGTCGGCGTGCGCCGCTGGCGGACCTACGGCGCCCAGTGGGCGATGGTGCTGAGCGGCGCCCAGTCGGCCCTGGCGGGCGGGTTCTTCATCAAGAGCGCCGCCGGACCCGTCGCCTCGGTCATCACCGTCGTCGCGCCCTATGCGGCGTTCGGGGCCTTCTACTTCCTGGTCTCGGGGATCCTGCTGGCCGTGAAGACCCGCCGGCGCGCCGAAACCGCCTGAACCCCACGCCTGGATCGCGGTCGGCCCTCGCATTCGGGGCCGGGCCGCCTTAACTAGGCAGTCGCGGCGCGGGGGTCTCCCGCGCCGCCAAAGCTTGATCCGGAGCCGTTATGTCGCTGAGAGTCGCCGTCCAGATGGATCCCGTCCAAGGGATCAACATCGAGAACGACACCACCTTCCTGATGATGTGGGAGGCCCAGGCGCGCGGCCACAAGCTGTGGTTCTACACGCCCGACAAGCTGTCGATGGAGGACGGCCGGGTGTTCGCCCGCGCCCAGCCGCTGGTGCTGACCAAGGTGCAGGGCGAGCACGCCCAGCTCGGCGAGACCGTGCTGCTGGACATGAAGGACGACGTCGACGTGGTGCTGATGCGCCAGGATCCGCCGTTCGACATGGCCTACATCACCGCCACGCACTTCCTTGAGAAGGTCCACCCCCATACCTTGGTCGTGAACAATCCGGCCGAGGTGCGCAACGCGCCCGAGAAGCTGTTCGTCACCGACTTCCCGGGCGTCCAGCCGCCGACCCTGATCACCAGCGACCACGAGGCGATCTACGACTTCCGCGCCCGGCACGGCGACATCGTGCTGAAGCCCCTGTACGGCGGCGGCGGTTCGGGCGTGGCGCGGCTGCTAGCCGACGACCCCAACCTCGACGCCCTGCTGGAACTGCACGCCATGATCGGCCGAGAGCAGGTGATCGCCCAGAAATTCGTCCCGGCCGTGAGCAAGGGCGACAAGCGCATCCTGCTGGTCCACGGCGAGCCGGTGGGCGCGGTCAACCGCGTGCCGGCCGCCGGCCAGGTCCGCTCCAACCTCCGCGTGGGCGGCCGCGCCGAAGCCGTGGACCTGACCGCGCGCGACCTGGAGCTCTGCGCGATCATCGGCCCGGAACTGAAGAAGCGCGGGCTGCTGTTCGTCGGCATCGACGTGATCGGAGAGTACCTGACCGAGATCAACGTCACCTCGCCCACCGGGGCCCAGCAGCTCAAGCGGTTCGGCGGCGCCGACGCCGCCGCGATCCTCTGGGATCGGATCGCCGAGCTCAGCTCCACCTGAGGATTAGGAACTACTTCTAGACGACTGAATCGTCACACTTTCCTGAAACGTTCGTTTTTCGTTCTTGCTCCGCTCCAACGGCCATGCTTGGCTTGTGGATAAATCGGTGGGCAAGAGGGCGGAATCCCAATGGCCGCAAAGGTCGTCACGGTGGCGTTCGAGGGCGTGGAGGCGCGGCGCGTCGACGTCGAGGTCCAGCTGACGGGCGGCGATAAGGTCATGGTCATCGTCGGCCTGGGCGACAAGGCCGTGGCCGAGAGCAAGGAGCGGGTGCGCGGAGCATTCGCAGGCATGGGCCTGGCCCTGCCGCCCAAGCGCATCGTCGCCAATCTGGCCCCGGCCGACATGCGCAAGGAGGGCAGCCACTACGATCTGCCCATCGCCCTGGCCGTGATGGCCGCGATGGGCGTGATCCCGATCGACGCGCTCGACGGCTGGGCGGCGATGGGGGAACTATCCTTGGACGGACGGATCGTGCCGACCGCCGGGGCGCTGCCCGCCGCCATGGCGGCCGGGGCCATGGACCTGGGCTTGATTTGTCCCGAGGCCAGTGGGCCCGAGGCGGCCTGGGCCGGCGGTACGCGGATCCTGGCCCCACGCTCGCTGGTGGCGCTGATCAATCACTTCCGAGGCGGTCAGATCCTGTCGGCGCCCCTGCCGGGTCCGGTGATCGAGGGCGAGGCGTTCAAGGACCTGCGCGACGTCAAGGGCCAGGAGCAGGCCAAGCGGGCCCTGGAGATCGCCGCCGCCGGCTCGCACAACCTGCTGTTCTGCGGCCCGCCCGGATCGGGCAAGTCGATGCTGGCCCAGCGCCTGCCGGGGCTCTTGCCCCCCTTGAGCTCGCACGAACTGCTGGAGACCTAGATGGTCCATTCGGTGGCGGGGCTGATCGCCAAGGGCGCCCTGACCCGGGCCCGGCCCTATCGCGCCCCGCACCACAGCGCCTCGATGGCGGCCCTGACCGGCGGAGGGCTGAAGGCCAAGCCGGGCGAGGTGTCGCTGGCCCACAACGGCGTGCTGTTCCTGGACGAGCTGCCCGAGTTCGGGGTCCAGGCGCTGGACAGCCTGCGCGGGCCGCTGGAGACCGGTGAGGTGATGGTGGCCCGGGCCAACGCCCACGTCCGCTATCCGGCCCGCGTACAGCTGGTGGCGGCCATGAACCCCTGTCGCTGTGGTCACGGCGGGGCCGGGCGCGGGGCGTGCGGCAAGGCCCCACGCTGCATTCGCGACTATCAGGGCCGGGTCAGCGGGCCGCTGATGGACCGTATCGACCTGGCCGTCGACATGCCCGCCGTCACCGCCGCCGACCTGTCCTTGCCCCCGCCGTCCGAGGGCACGGCCGAGGTCGCCGCCCGGGTGGCCCGGGCCCGGCGGCTGCAGCAGGAACGGGCCGAAACGATCGATGGCGCGCCGATCGGGGCCGAGGCGCTCAACGGCCGCGCCGAGGGACGCTTCCTGGAGAAGATCGTCGATCTCGACGAGGCCGGACGGACCTTGCTGGCCCGCGCCGCCGAGGCCGGCCAGATCAGCGCCCGAGGCTGGACGAGGGTCCTGCGCCTGGCGCGTACGATCGCCGACCTGGAGGGCGCGGCGAGCGTTCGGCGGGTGCACGTGGCGGAGGCGCTGGCGCATCGGCGGACGAACGCGATGGGCGCGGCGGCTGGGGAGGCGGCGTTTTGAGGGGTCTTCCAGCGTGGAGAGCGCCTCCCGCTCCGTGCTAAGGTCGCGGAACCACGGGAGTACGACGATGGGGTGGCTGGACAGGTTCAAGCGCGACCGTGCGGTGCGCCGCTTGGCTCGACGTGTGCCTCCGGCTCTGGCGGTCGGCTGGGGCGGCTCGAAGTTCTATACGGTCGGTCAGATCGGCCGGGTGCTGAGGAACCTGAAGCTCGAAGGGCCCTACGCGCTGACGGCCTATGCGGCGTTCCTTGGCCGCGAGGATTTCCAGGTCCATGCCGGCGACGACGCGAACATGACCTATGACGAAGCGCGCGCCCTGTTCTTCCGCCATGTTCCAGGTTCGGGCAGCCCATACACTCACGATCCGATGACCAATGAAGGCGCCGCCAACAGCGGTTTCTACTGAGGTCAGGCCGACATTCCTCGCTGAACCCTCCCCTCTAGGGGGAGATGGCCGAAGGTCTGAAGGGGGCAAGTGGGTAAGCCACCAGCCCCCTGCAGAACCTCTACTTCGTCAGCGGTCGCAGGATGATCTCGACCCGGCGGTTCTGGGCGCGGCCTTCGGCGGTGTCGTTGGTGGCGATCGGCTGGCGCTCGCCCTGGCCGGCCACGAAGACCCGGTCGGCGATCACCTTGCCGGGACCGGTCAGATAGCCGGCCACCGAACTGGCGCGGCGCTCGGACAGGGTCTGGTTGTAGTCGTCCGGGCCGCTGGAGTCGGCGTGGCCGACCACGTCGATCGTGGTCTGCGGATAGGCGTTCAGCGTGCGGGCCACGTCGTCGAGCACGCGGGTGAAGTTGGGCTGGACCTCGGACTTGTCGACCGCGAAGGTCACGTCGCTGGGCATGACCAGCACGATCTGGTCGCCGTTGCGGCGGATCATCACGCCCGAGCCTTCCAGGCTGCGGCGGAAGTCGGCCTGCTGGCGGTCCATGTAGTTGCCGACGGCGCCGCCGGCCAGGGCGCCGATGCCGGCCCCGATCAGGGCGTTCTTGCGGCCCTGCTCGCCCTTGTTGGTGTTGGTCAGATAGCCTAGCACAGCGCCGACGCCCGCGCCGGTCAGGGCGCCGGTGCCGGTGTTGTTGCGCACGGGCATGCCGGTATAGGGATCGGTCGTGGTGCAGGCGGAGGCCAGGGTCGCGGCGCCCAGGAGGGCGATCCACGGGGCGGTCTTCTTCATCATCACGGTAGTTTCCCTCTTGCGGCCTTGATCCCAGGCTATGGCCCGTGATCCTTGGCGTCTTGAACCATTGCGAGGCAGAACGCCTCGCCAATGGTCAAGTTCCAGTATCGCACATGACCCCCGCATGAACGGGGACTTCGCGCCGGCCCGCTGTCGGTGTAGTAAGTCCCGTCTTACTAATATCGAGGCCCACGCCCGTGTCCGCATCCGCCATCGAACCCGTCTCGTTCACCCTGTATTCGAAGGATTTCGACAGGTTCGCCCAGGAGCTGGGCGCGTCGTTCCAGCGCTACGGCTTCGCGGTGATCTCGGACCATGACATGGCCCAGGCCCGCATCGACGCCGCCATCGCCGACGCCAAGGCCTTCTTCGCCCTGCCCGAGGAGACCAAGAAGCAGTACGCCGGATCGTCGGGCGGCTCGCGCGGCTACATCCCGTTCGGCATCGAGACCGCCAAGGGCGCGACCCATTACGACCTGAAGGAATTCTGGCACGTCGGCCGCGACCTGCCGCCGGGCCACCCGTTCCGCGCCAACATGGCCGACAATGTCTGGCCGGCCGAGATCCCCAGCTTCCACCACAATGTCGGCTGGCTGTACGGCGCGCTCGACAGCCTGGGCGTGCGGGTGCTGAAGGCCATCGCCACCTATCTGAACCTGGGTCGCGATTTCTTCGACCCGACGGTCAAGGACGGCAACAGCGTGCTGCGCCTGCTGCACTATCCGCCGATCCCCAAGGACGCCACCGGCGTGCGGGCCGGGGCCCACGGCGACATCAACACCATCACCCTGCTGATGGGCGCGGAAGAGGGCGGGCTGGAGCTGCTGGACCGCAACGGCGACTGGCTGCCGATCAACCCGCCGCCCGGCTGCGTGGTCTGCAACATCGGCGACATGCTGGAGCGCCTGACCAACCACGTCCTGCCCTCGACGATCCACCGGGTGGTCAATCCGCCGCCGGAACGTCGCGGCGTGCCGCGCTATTCGACGCCGTTCTTCCTGCACTTCGCGTCGGACTATCTGATCAAGACCCTGCCCAGCTGCATCACGGAAGAGAACCCGGACCGCTACCCCGAGCCGATCACCGCCGACGCCTTCCTCCAGCAGCGCCTGCGCGAGATCAAGCTGGCCTAGGGAACACAGCCCGCCGCGCTCCCGGATCCTCCATCAGTCCCGGGACGAGCCAGCGGCGAGGTGCGGCCAAGGAGAAAGTAGAAATGAAAAGGCCCGGAGCAGCGCTCCGGGCCTTTTCTATTTCGTGATCCGCAGGTTCTGGATCGAGCCGGCGATGGTGTTGAACACCGAGGTCAGCTGGTCGGCGCTGGTCACGTCGTAATACATGTCCAGCTTGGTGGCGCACTGCTGCAGGATGGTCCTGGAGTGGTCCGAGACGCCCACCCCGATGGCGTAGATCACCACGCCCTTGTCCTTGGCGTTCTGGCACAGCAGCTTTTCGCGGCTGTCGATCGCGTCGCGGCGGTCGGTCGCCGAGGAACTGGCCGTCAGGGACGTGCCGTAGGCGTTCTTCAGGCGGCCCTGGGCGATGTAGCCGTAGCCCGTATAGATCGACTTGTTGGGGTTGTTGGTGACGTCGTTGGTGTTGTCGCCGTCGGTCAGCAGCACGATCACCTTGGTGGTCTTCTTGCCGTTGGCGGTGGCCGGATCGACGCCGTCGGCGAACGGCGCGTTCTTCGACAGGGTGTGCCAGCCCCAGGCCAGGCCCATGGCGACGTTGGTGTTGCCGTCGGCGATCATCTGGCCGAGCTTGGCCTTCACCGCGTCCCGCTCGGTGGTGGTGCGGACATTGGTCAGGCGCTTCAGGGGGGTCAGGCCGCAGCCGGCGTTGGGGCCGTAGGCGGTGCCGGTCTTGGCCGGGCTGATGACATTGTTCTTGTTGCTCGCGCCGTACTTGGCGGTCGGCGTCGAGCGCGTGGCCCAGGCTGTCGTCAGGGTGCCGCTGGGCGAGACGCCGTCCGGCAGCCAGTTGTTGACGATCGGGTTGCCGGGATTGTTCACGACCCGGTTGTCGCGATAGCGCGTCGTGCTGGACTGGGCGACGCCGACGGTGTTGTCGTCGGGCTCGTCCGGCGCGAAGAACGGCACGAACATCGAGGCGGGGATCGTGGTGGCGGGCGCATCGTCGGTGACGTCATAGGGCGAGGGACGGCTTTCGACGCATCCGGCCCAGGTCAGGCCCAGGTTCGACAGCAGGGTGAAGCGGTTCTGGTTGGTGGCGAACACGTCCGTGCCGTAGCCGGTGGTCGGCATCTTGCCGGCCAGCCAAGTGGTCTGGCTCTGGTAGGTCGAGCCGATGTTCACGGTCATCGAGAACGGCACGACGCTGATCTTCACCGCGTCGGTCTCGCTGGCCCGGGCCGCGGCCGAGGCCAGGACGTCGACCAGCGACTTGGAGGCGTTGATCAGGGCGTCGATCTTCTTGGTCCCCGAGTTCAGGGTGCTGCCCATCGAGCCGGTGTTGTCGAGCACCAGGGCCACTTCCAGCTTGTTCACCGAGCGCATCACGGTGGAGCCGGCCGAGACGTGGGTGTCGCCGCTGCTCCAGAGGTTGGCGATGATCGGCTTGATCGTGACGTTCTTGACCGAGCCGACCACCGTGTTGTTGGCGCCCAGCGTGAAGTCGACATTGTCCTTGGTCAGGGGCACGCCCAGGCCGGTCATCTCGGCCTGCATGGCGGCCAGGCCGATGGTGGTCAGGTCATCGTTGTTGGTCGCGGTCGAGCGGGCGGCCATCAGGGTCGCGGCGTCCAGGGCGTCCTGCAGCTGACGCTTCTGGACGCTGGTGCGGCTCAGGTCGATCAGGCCGAACGTCAGGATGGCGATGGGGATCAGCAGCAGCGCGAACTGCACGGCGATGGCCCCGCGCTCATCGGCGCCCAAACGCGTCACCAGCCGCGCCGCAAGGCGTTTCCACATGGTCATGAGCAAGGCCCGACTCCCCAGAGATCGGGCATTATCGCCAAGGACGGTGAACGGGCCGCAAACGACGATGGTGAATCGCGGCCCCTCGGCTCGGAAGCCCGCGACGCCCCGTCCCTTTGGAAAAAGCCGGGAGAGCTGCTATATCCTCGCCTCGATCCCGAAAATCTCTTGCCCCCGGACCGCCCCTTGAGCGTCACCCTCGACCTGTCGCGCATGGCTCCCCCCAATTCTGAGGGAAGGGCCGATGCCCCCAAGCCGCCGATCAACCTGTCGGGCCTCACCCGCCCGCAGATGGTCGTCGCCCTGACCGAGAGCGGCGTGGTCGAGCACGGCAAGGCCAAGATGCGCGCCACCCAGATCTTCCGTTGGGTGCACCATCGCGGCATCACCGACTTCGCCCAGATGAGCGACGTGGCCAAGGAGACCCGCGCCCGTCTGGCCGACCAGTTCACGATCGCCCGCCCCGAGGTGGTCGAGCGCCAGGTCAGCAAGGACGGCACCCGCAAGTGGCTGATCCGCATGGCCCCGGGCATCGAGGTCGAGACCGTCTACATCCCCTCCGTCGGCCGAAGCGGCGCGCTGTGCGTCTCCAGCCAGGTGGGCTGCACGCTGAACTGCAGCTTCTGCCACACCGGCACCCAGGCCCTGGTCCGCAACCTGACGGCCGCCGAGATCGTCGCCCAGGTGCAGATCGCCAAGGACGACCTCGCCGAATGGCCGTCCGACAAGGACGACCGCCTGCTGAGCAACATCGTGTTCATGGGCATGGGCGAGCCGCTCTACAACATGGGCCAGGTGGCCGACGCCATCGAGATCATCAGCGACAACGAGGGCATCGCCATCTCGCGTCGCCGGATCACGGTCTCGACCTCGGGCGTGGTCCCGCAGCTGGAAGCCCTGGGCGACAAGACCCAGGCCATGCTGGCCATCAGCCTGCACGCCACCAACGACGCCCTGCGCGACGTGCTGGTGCCGCTGAACAAGAAGTACCCGCTCGAGCAGTTGATGGCCGGCATCCGAGCCTATCCGGGCCTGAGCAACGCTCGCCGGGTGACGTTCGAATACGTGATGCTGAAGGGCGTCAACGACAGTCCCGACGAGGCCCGCGCCCTGGTCAAGCTGATCAAGGGCATCCCGGCCAAGGTCAATCTGATCCCGTTCAACCCGTGGCCCGGCACCGACTACCAGTGCTCGGACTGGGCCGCGATCGAGACCTTCGCCGCGATCCTCAACCGCGCCGGCTACTCCTCGCCGATCCGCACACCGCGGGGCCGCGACATCCTCGCCGCCTGCGGCCAGTTGAAGAGCGAGAGCGAGAAGGTCCGCGCCTCGGCGATGCGCAAGCTGTCGATGGCCGCCATGGCCGGCGTGCTGGACGACGACGAGGACGAGGCGGCGGCCTGATGTCGGACGTCGCCGCGCCGGACGCCGCCATGATGGCGGGTCCCGAGGCGCTGGCGCGGTTCCTCGAGACGGCCGACGAAAGCGTCGTGCACGGCGTGTTCTCGACGGGCGACGTGACCATCCTCGAGAACTTCCCGCCGCACGTCTTCACCGGACAGGCCGGCCTGGACCACTGGCGCGGCCTGATGGCGCGGCATGCCGGCGCGATCTCGGACCTTCGGCACACGTTCGGCCCGCCGCAGGACTTCGTCCGCACAGGCGACACCGCCTACTTCTCCCTGCCCACACGGTGGACCGGCGTCCGTGACGGCAAGCCGTTCGACGAGCACGGCGGCTGGTCGTTCGTGCTCGTGCTGGAGGACGGCGCCTGGCGGATCCGGTCCTACGGCTGGTCGGTGACGAGCTTCGTCCAATAGCGCCGCGACCCCTGCGCCTTCGCGTCGCCGACGAGCCCTCTACGCACGGCGCTTGATCCCGTGCTAGCAATGCGTCCCTCAAGTTCGGGGTTTACCGCTTCCATGCCGCCACAGCTTCAGTCGCCCGAGATCCAGGCCTTCGCCAGCGGCCTGCCGCTGACCCTGATGCACGCCGCCATCACCCTGGTGATGCTGGTGCTGGGCACGGCGCTTTACGCCCTGCTGACCCCGCACAAGGAGATCAAGCTGATCCGCGAGGGCAACGCCGCCGCCGCCCTGTCGCTGGGCGGGGTGATGGTCGGCCTGGCCATCCCGCTGGCCACCTCGCTGTCGGCCTCGGTGTCGCCGCTGGAGATCGTGCTGTGGGGCGTCTCGACCATCGCCGTCCAACTGCTGGTCTTCCGGATCACCGACATGCTGCTCAAGGGTCTGCCCGAGCGGATCAACGAGGGCGAAGTCGCCGCCGCCGCCCTGCTGGTCGGGGCCAAGATCGCCACCGCCCTGATCCTGGCCGCCGCGGTGGCCGGCTGACGGTCGGGCGAGCGGGGGCGGTCAGGTGCATTTCCCGAAACTTCCGGACTGGCTGATCTACGGGGCGGTGGTCAGCGCCCTGCTGGTCGTCGCCATCGGCCGACAGGAGCGCTCCGACGCCCCGCCGCCGCCGCCGCCGGTGCCGGGCGACGTCGGCCTGCCGCTGGGCCCCGCCTCGCCGTTCGATCCGTCCATCGTCGTCCAGGTGCCCGAAAAGGGCCAGCCCGGCAGCGGCACGGCCTTCTCGGTCGATGACGGCGGCTCGTGGCTGACCGCCCGGCACGTGGTCGACGGCTGCCGAGAGGCGGCGATCGTCGTGGCCGACGGCCGGGGCGTCGCGGCCCGCGTCACCCTCGATCCCTCCGGCGACGCCGCCATCCTGACCACCGAGGGCGGGGCGCCGGCCGTGCCGTTGCGCGCCGCGGCCGAACCGCCCCGGCGCGGCGAGCGGGCCTATCATCCGGGCTTCCCGCAGGGCCATCCCGGCGAGGTCACCTCGCGCCTGCTGGGCCGCGAGAACCTGGTCGTCCGGGGACGCGGCGCCCGGGTCGAGCCGGTGCTTGTCTGGGCCGAGGTCGGCCGTACCGACAATCTGAAGGGCACGCTGTCGGGCCTGTCGGGCGCTCCGGCCCTGGACAGCGCCGGGCGGGTGATCGGCGTGACGGTGGCGGAGTCGCCGCGCCGGGGCCGAATCTACACGACGGCCCAGGAGACGGTCGAGGACCTGCTCAAGCACAGCCGCCGCCGTCCGGCCAGCTTCGCCCTGGGCGAGTCGATCACCACCGAGAACTACGGCCGCGTCGCCGACGGCCTGCGCCGCGACCTGCGCGTGGCCCAGGTGGTGTGCCTCAAGAGCGAGACCTAGGCCGGAGCCTCCGCTTCCGCCTCGGCCGCCTTCACCGCCATGTGCTTGGGCTGGCGGGCGGCGACCATGAACGACAACGCGATGGCCACCACGCCGATCAGCGCCGTGTAGATGAAGAAGGCCGTGTAGCCCGCCGCCATGGCCGGGGCGCTGACCCCGAGCTTGGCGCCGGCGGCCGTGAAGCTCTCGGGCGGCAGGCGGGTGAACAGGCCCTTCAGGGCGCCGATCGGTCCGCCCTTTTCGGCCGCGACGGCCGAGGCCTCGACGATCCGTCCCGACTGCGAGGCGATCAGCTTGCCGGGCAGGGCGTAGAGCGACGAGAACAGTGCGTACTGCGTGGCCGTGAAGCCCGCCGTGGTCAGGCTGGACATGTAGGCGATCAGGGCCGTGCCGGCCACGCCGCCGGCCAGGTTGTCGATGCAGATCGCCCAGAACAGCACCGGCACGTTGTGGCCGCTCATGGCCAACCACGCGAAGAAGAGGTTGCTGATCGGCTGGGCGAAGGCGCCGATCACCAAGGCCTTCATCAGGCCGAGCCGCGCCACGATCACCCCGCCCAGGAAGACGCCGATCATCGAGGCGATGATGCCGAACACCTTCCGGATCTCGGCGATCTCGGTGAGGGTGAAGCCCATGTCGCGGTAGAACGGGTTCATGATGTTGAGCACGAAGTCGGACACCCGGTAGACGCAGATCGCCGCCAGGATCAGGCCGGCCAGGCCCGAGAAGCGCTTGGTGAAATCGATCAGCGGCTCGCCGAAGGCGGCCGACATGTAGACCCCAGGCTTGGTGCGGACCTTGGGGATCGGCCAAGCCGCCACCACGACGATGGCCAAGCCCGCCAGAACGCCCAGCAACTGCAGCCAGACGCCGTTCGGCTTGGCCTTCCACGCTTCGGCCAGGGCCTCGCCGCCGACCAGCTTGGACAGCAGGCTGGCGTCGCCCGACAGACCCGAGCCCAGGGCCAGGGCGCCCAGCAGCAGGACGCCCAGGCGCACGATCCATTCCAGAATTTCCAGCGCCCGGGGCTGGTTGACGTCGCCGGTCGGGATCGGCCGGACGGTGTGCTCGGCCTCGCGCGGGGCCCACAGGGTGGCCAGGACCCCGATCCCGACGACGAACCCCATGACCGCGTAGGAGAAGTTCCAGCCGAACCGCTCGGCCAGCAGCAGGGGACCGGCGCCGGCGGCGATCATCGCGACCCGGTAGCCCCACTGATAGGCCACGACCATCGGTCCCTGTTCCTCCTTGTCGGCGACCTCGATCCGCCAGGCGTCGATGACGATGTCGTGCGAGGCCGTCGCGAAGCCGACCGCCACGGCGGCGGCGCCCAGGGCGGCCAGCTGCGAGGCCGGGTTCAGGGTGGAGATGGCCCACAGCCCCAGGATCATCGCGGTCTGGAAGACCAGGATCCAGGCGCGCCGATGGCCCAGCAGCCGGTGCAGGACCGGCACCTTGGCGCGGTCGATCAGCGGGGCCCACAGGAACTTGAACGAGAACGACAGGGTCGCCAGGCTGAAGAAGCCGATCACCGCCAGCGACAGGCCCGCATCGCGCAGCCACAGCGACAGGGTGTCGAAGATCAGCATGTAGGGCAGGCCCGAGGCGAACCCCAGGCCCAGCATCACCAGGCTGCGGCGTTCGAGGAAGAAGGCCAGGGTCTGGAGAAGGCTCTTCTTCTCCGGCGCGGATTTGACGTCGTCGGTCATGCGGTGGTCCCCGTGCGGGAACCGCGCCCCGCCTTAGCCGGCGACCTTGGCGCGCGTCGTGGCTTTCGTCCAGCCGAGGCCGCTCTGTCCAAGTTGGGCCCAGTTGATGAGCACGCCGCGCAGGGCGGCTGGGGTCAGGGGCTTGGCGAGGAAGTCGTTCATGCCCGCCGCCAGGCAGGCGCGGCGGTCCTCGTCGAAGGCGTCGGCGGTCAGGGCGACGATCGGCGTGGTCACGCCGCGTTCGCGCAGGGCCTTGGTCGCCTCGATGCCGTTCAGGCCCGGCATGCGCAGGTCCATGAGGATCAGGTCGTAGAAGCCGCGCGACAGGGCCGAGACGGCCTCGTCGCCGCTGGCGATGCGGTCGACCTTGCAGCCCTCGCGCTCCAGCAGGGCGCGGGCCAGCAGGGCGTTGATCGGATTGTCCTCGGCCAGCAGCACGCGGACGCCGGGCGCGGCGGCCGGGGCGATGCGGTCGTCCTCGTGGGCGGTCGAAGGCGTGGTCTCGACAGGCTGGACCTTGGTGGCCGGGCGCGCGGCCAGCACCTGGGCGATCAGCGAGGCGCGGCGCAGCGGCTTGATCAGATAGCCGAGGCCGGCGGCCTTCAGCTTGGGGATGCGGTCGCGCTGTTCGGGCGTCAGCAGGGCGACGCAGGCGCGGCCGGCCGGGGCCTTCAGCGCGCCGCGCGGTCCGGCCAGCGCCGCGTCCAGCAGCAGCACGGCGTCGGCCGGCGCGCCCTTCAGGGCGACGGCGACGGTCTCGCCCGACAGGGCCTGGCCGCCGCTGGCCCGGACCTGGCGGATGGCGGCTTCGCGGACCATGGCGTTGGGCGAGGCGATGGCGACGGTGCGGCCGGTCAGGGGCAGGTCGACCGGGAGGGCGGGCGCGAACTCGAACGGGGCCCCGAACCAGAAGTCCGCGCCCTGGCCCAGCTCGCCGCCGACCCCGGCCTCGCCGTTCATGGCGCCGGCCAGGCGGGCGACGATGGCCAGGCCCAGGCCCGCGCCGCCCAGTTGGGCCTGGTGCGAGGGATCGGTCTGGACGAAGGCCTCGAAGATCGCGGCCCGGGCTTCCGGGGCGACGCCCGGCCCGGTGTCGCGGACGGAGAAGCGGATGCGGCCGTTAGGCGCGACGTCGGCGCTCAGCAGCACGCCGCCGACCTCGGTGAACTTGATGGCGTTGCCGGCGTAGTTCAGCAGCACCTGCCGCAGGCGGCCCTCGTCGGCCAGGATGGCCGGCAGGCCGGGCGCGGCGGCCCAGGCGATCTCGATGGCCTTTTCGTGGGCGCGCGGGCTCAGCAGCTCGGCGACCTGGCGCAGCAGGTTCTCGACGTCGACCGGCGCGTTGTGCAGCTCGATGGCCGTGGCGCCCAGGCGGGCAAAGTCCAGCACGTCATTGACCAGCGACAGCAGGTGGTCGCCGCTTTCGCGCAGCGCCCCGACATAGGCCCGCTGCTCGGCGGTCAGCCGCGTGCCTTCCAGCAGCCGGGCCATGCCCAGCACGCCGTTCAGCGGGGTGCGGAACTCGTGGCTGAGGGTGGCCAGCTGTTCGGGGGTGACCCCGGCGGAGGAAGGACGGTTGCTCATGGCGGGAGACTGTAGCGCTCTCGGCTTAACGACGGGTGTTCGACGAAGCGGGTTCGGGGCATGGCCGGGATTCATGGTGCGGTGAGCACTTGCCCCCTACGGACCGCTTCGCGGTCGTCTTCCCCCATAGGGGGAAGAGGTGCGGTGCGCGTGTCCTCCGCCCCCTTTGGGGGCGGACAGGCGGCGAAGCCGCCAGGTGGGGGCAAGTGTTCACCGGCACGATCTCTCATACTCACGCGGTAAGCCGCTGAGCTGATGGAAAGGGTCGCGGAGCGCCGGACGACGTCCGGAGGTCTTTGAATGAATACCGTTTCGACGAAGCCAGTCGCTCCGCGCCATCGTTATCCGCCAGCATCCGGTGGGCAGCCCTGTTGAGGCTTAGCCGGACCCGGTCTCGATCCCTTTCGGGAGAAACCAGCCGCCGAGGGCGCGGGCCAATGGGCAATACACGCGCTTTGTCCCCGTTCGACGCCGACGGCGGGCGGGCTCCCCAACGACAGGAGTCCCCGGACACGCTGAAGTAACCCCCTCCAGCCCAGTCCCGCTCGATCGCCCCCCGCCGC
>NZ_JBFTOB010000017.1:0-138947 GCF_056397765.1 Caulobacter sp. 05L422
TGCGGCGGCGGGGGGCGATCGAGCGGGACTGGGCTGGAGGGGGTTACTTCAGCGTGTCCGGGGAGCCTGGCGTTGCAGGCCCCGCCCGCCGTCGGCGTCGAACGGGGACAAAGCGCGTGTATTGCCCATTGGCCCGCGCCCYCGGCGGCCGGTTTCTCCCGAAAGGGATCGAGACCGGGTCCGGCTAAGCCTCAACAGGGCTGCCCACCGGATGCTGGCGGATAACGATGGCGCGGAGCGACTGGCTTCGTCGAAACGGTAACAACACAAAGAACTCCGGACGTCGTCCGGCGCTCCGCGACCCTTTCCATTCCCTCTCACAGCCGAAGGCGTGAGCTTGCAGCGCCGTGCCCGCGAAACACTTGCCCCCACCTGGCGGCTTCGCCGCCTGTCCGCCCCCACAGGGGGCGGAGGACGCGCCTCTTCCCCCTTTGGGGGAAGACGACCGCGAAGCGGTCCGTAGGGGGCAAGTGGTCGCCGCGCCAAGCCCTCCGCATTTGACTTCCGTAGCGAAAGAAGACGAACCTTCGCATACGAAACAACCGAAAGCCGCCGCGTGACCTCCTACACCGATCTGCTCGCCGCCATGACCGCCACCGACACCGGCTTCACCGCCCAGGTCACCGACGACTGGCGCCAGGGCCGCACCACCTATGGCGGGCTCAGCGCGGCGCTGTGCGTCGAGGCCGCCCAGCGGACCTTTCCCGCAGCCCCGCCCCTGCGCTCGGCCCAGTTCGCCTTCGTGGGTCCGGCGGCGGGCGAACTGTCGATCCAGGTCACGCCGCTGCGCCAGGGCAAGTCGACCCTGTTCGTCGCCGTCGATCTGCTGGGCGAGCAAGGCGTGGCCACCCACGGCGTGCTGACCTTCGGCGCGGCGCGGACGTCGGTGGTGGCCTATGGCGAGATCCCCTGCCCTACCGTCGCCCCGCCCGAGGCGTGCGAACCCTTCTTCCCGGGCGAGCGCGGCGGCCCCAACTTCACGGGCCAGTTCGAGGTGCGGATGGCCGGCGGCGCACGGCCGCTGTCGGGCGGGGCCCCGGAATATCTGCTGTGGATCCGCCACCGCGATCCGGCCGCCCGCTCGCTGTCGGCCCTGGTCGCCCTGGCCGACACCCCGCCGCCGCCCGCCATGACCCTGTTCCCGACCTTCGGCCCGATCTCGACCATGACCTGGGCCCTCGACATCGTCGGCTTGCCCGCTCCGCACGACGACGGCTGGCGCCTGCTGCGCAGTCGGGCGGAAACCATCGGCGAAGGCTATTCGACCCAGGGCATGACGCTCTGGGACGGGGCCGGAACGCCGTTGATCGTTGCGCGCCAGAACGTCGCGGTGTTCATCTGAGGGCTGGCCAAGTTGGGGGAAGACGCGTGACTCGGAAGACCTTGCTGATCGGCGGCGCGTTAGCCGCGCTCTTGGCCTGCGCGACGCCTTCACTGGCGGCCCCAGACCCCGCCAACTCGATCGCCATGGACGCCAAGACGCCGGACGAGTTCCTCAAGTCACTGACGGCGCCGGGCGCCTCCGGCATGATCATGCCGCGTGGCGGTTCGATCACCGAGACTCAGGCTCTGCTGAGCCGCGGCAAGTCCACCGCGAAGGACCAGACCCTGTTCCTGCTCTGGGCCTATCACATCCACAACCCCAAGCTCCATGCCATCATCGCCCTGAACCCGCACGCCCTGGCCGACGCCCGGGCGCTGGACGCCGAGCGCGAGGCGGGCAAGGTCCGGGGGCCGCTGCACGGCGTCTCGATCCTGCTGAAGGACAATATCGAGAGCGCCGACGACACGGCCACCACCGCCGGCTCCCTGGCGCTGAAGGACAACGTCACGGGTCGCGACGCCCCGCTGGTCAAGCGGCTGACCGACGCCGGCATGGTGATCCTGGGCAAGACCAACCTGTCGGAATGGGCCAACATCCGCTCCAACCACTCGATCAGCGGCTGGAGCGCCGTGGGCGGCACGGTGCGCAACCCCTATGTGCTGGACCGCAGCGCCTGCGGTTCGTCCAGCGGCTCGGGGGCGGCGGTGGCGGCGTACCTGGCCCCGGCGGCGATCGGCACCGAGACCGACGGCTCGATCACCTGCCCCGCCGCGATCAACGGCCTGGTCGGCCTCAAGCCCACGGTCGGCCTGGTGTCGCGCACCCACATCGTGCCGATCAGCCACAGCCAGGACACCGCCGGCCCGATGACCCGCACGGTCACCGACGCGGCCCTGGTCCTGACCGCCATCGCCGGTTCCGATCCCGCTGACCCGGCGACCAAGGAGGCCGACGCCCGCAAGACCGACTACGCCAAGGGCCTGTCGAAGGACGCGCTGAAGGGCGTGACCCTGGCCGTCGCCCGCTTCTACACCGGCTATTCCCCGGGCACGGACGCGGTGTTCGAGCAGGCGCTGAAGGACCTGAAGGCCCAGGGCGCGACCTTGGTGGACGTGAAGACCTTCGACGAAGGCCCGATCGGCAAGGCCGAGGGCGTGGTGCTCTACACCGAGCTGAAGGTCGACCTGAACGCCTACCTGGCCTCGACCGACCCGGCCAAGGTCAAGACCCGCACGCTGGAAGGCCTGATCGCCTTCAACGAGGCGACCCCGAAGGAGCTGGAATGGTTCGGCCAGGAGAGCTTCGAGAAGGCCCAGGCCACCAAGGGCTATGACGATCCGGAGTACATCAAGGCCGTCGCCGACGGAAAGCGCCTGGCCGGGCCCGAGGGCATCGACAAGATCCTGAAGGACACCGGCGCGATCGCCATCGTCGCCCCGACCACCGGCCCGGCCTGGACCATCGATCCGCTGAACGGCGACCACTACGGCGGCTCGTCCACGACCCTGCCCGCCGTGGCCGGCTATCCGCACCTGACCGTGCCGATGGGCGACGTCGGCGGCCTGCCGGTGGGCCTCAGCTTCATCGGCCCGGCCTGGAGCGAGGCGCGGCTGCTGAACTTGGGCTACGCCTACGAACAGGCGACGATGAAGCGCAAGGATCCGAAGTTCCTGAAGACGGTGGCGCCGGAGAAGTAGGTCCTCCCCTCAGGGAGAGGTGTCGGCGAAGCCGGCGGAGGGGGACCTCAGACCTTCGGTCGGATCACGTCGACAGGCGGCGGCGGCGGGGTCACCCGCGAGGGATCCACCGGAACCGGCGGCGGGCCTCCGTTCGGCGGATAGTAGGGATAGCGCGGCCCGCAGGCGCCCAGCGCCAGCAGCAGTCCGCCCAGCAGCAGGGCCGTCCTCAGCATCCCGAACGTCCGTCGGGGCGCGGGCCCGGCGGCAGGCTGCCGTTCGGCCCCAGGCCGAGGCCGTCGCGGAAGCAGCGGTTGTCGGCGCGCGGGTCCCAGTACTGGGTCGAGCCGTCCGGCGCGCGGAAGGCCCAGCGCTCGCCGGTCTGGCCCGTGCGGCCGCTGACCGCCATGTCGCCAGGACCGTCGGAATTGACGCGGTAGGCGTCTCCCGACAGCTTGTCGACGGCGCAGGACTCGGTGACGCCGGGCCGGCTGAGATCGCCGCGCAGCGCGGCCGACGAACCGGTCTCGCGGTTGAAGGCGCTGACCTCGGTCTGGCCTTTTCCGCCGACGAACACCTGGGTGCCGGTGGCGCGGTCATAGGTCATGACATCGGGCGCCTCGCCGGTCAGGGGCGCGCCGCAGGGCATGGGGCGCCTGGAGGGACCGGGTCCGCCGGGGCCGCGATCCTGGGCCGAGGCGAAGCCGACCAGGCTGGTCGAGGCGATCAAGGCGGCCATCAGGCCGACAGCGAGCTTGCTCATCGCGAGGTTCCCCCTTGCGGAACATAGGGTTGCGGCGAACCGGGGCCGATCGGCCCGCCGGCGGCGGCCGAGGCGTCCAGGGAATCGACGGGACCGCCGGCCAGGGCGGGCGCCGCGACGCCGGCGGTGACGATCGGCGCGGGCCAATAGCCGTCGAAGTCCTGCCGCGCCCGGTCGCGGGGCGTGCGGAACAGCTCCGGTCCCTCGAACCAAGGCTGGCAGGTCAGCTTGCCGTCGAAATAGCCGGTGATCAGCGCCTCGCAGCCGCCGGGCTTGGCGTAGACGCGGTTGTCGCGGGCCCGCACCTGGGCGCCGTTGTCGGCGAACAGGCCGGCGCGCATCACCCCGGCGATGGCGTTGTCCGAGGCGTAGACTGTGCCCGAACCGGCATAGATGCCGACGTCGGTGGCTTCCAGCTTGCCTTCCAGCACCCGCAGGTCGGCGTTCTCCAGCACCACGGCCCAGTCGCTGTCTCGGACCACCGGGCGCAGCAGCGTGGTCTCGTCGCCGCCGCCCACATAGATGCCGCGCGAGAAGCCGTCGACATAGAGGCCCTCGATCTGCACCAGCTGCGAGCGGTTCATACCGGCCAGCACGAAGCCGGCCGAGTTGCGGCTGCGGCTGGAGCCGGTCCAGTCGCCCAGGCGGATGACCCGCATGTCGCGGATGCGGCTGTCGTCGCCGGCCTCGAACGCCGCGCCGATGGCGGTGGCGGCGACCTCCACATTGTCGACCATGACCGTGCCGGTCGCCTTGACCACCGCCTGGCGCGTGCGGCCGATGAAGGTGGTGTTGGCGACCTCGAGGCGGCTGTCGGTGAGGTCCAGCGCCGACCCTTCGCCGTCGTAGCGGATGACCACGTCCTTCAGCGCCAGCTCGGTGGCGCGGCCGGTGATGCACGAGGCGGACCCCGCCCGCATCGCGTCGATGCCCACGCCCTCGATCACCACATAGGCCACCCCCGGGGCGATGCGGATGCAGGGCTGATCGATCGGCGCGACCAGGATCGGCCGGCCGCGCGACGGGACATAGCCCTCCACAACGATGTTGACCGAGCGGGTGATGTTCAGCGAGTCGACGCAGGCCCCGCCGCCGCGCGAACGCAGGGTCAGGGTGTCGCCGTCATAGAGCCGCTCCAGCACCTCGCTGACCTCGCCCGGATAGGCCCGGTCGCAGTCCACCCAGGTGCGATAGCGCCCGGCCCGGCCGTAGCCGTAGCCCGTGCCGTAGCGCGGCTTGTGCTTGCGATAGTGCTTGGTCCGGCAGCCGGACGACAGGTTCGGATCCAGCAGCAGGCCGAAGCACGGGCGGATCTGCTGGTCGATCTTGGCGTCGGGCGATCCCGCGACGGCGACCTGCGGCGCGACGCCGAGCGCCAGGCCGCCGACCACCATGATCCCGGCCGCCAAGGCCGCGATGAGCGTGCGGAGGCGGATCATCGATAGTCCCTTTCGGCATAGGGCTGGGGCCGAGGCTCGCTGGCGGCGCGCGGCGGCCGCGAGACCTGCGACAGCAGCTGCTGCAGCCGCCAGACCGACGGCTTGAAGCCGGCCAGGGCCCCGTCCAGCTGATAGACCACGGCCTTGGCCCGGTCCTGGTCGGCCACGCCCTGCAGGCCTAGCGAGAAGAAGGTCGACATGGCGTACTTGGCCTCGGCCGACCCCTGGCGCTCGGCCTCCTCGTACCAGTGATAGGCCCGGGCGTAGTCGCGCGGCACGCCCACGCCCTCGGAATACATGACGGCCAGCACCAGCTGGGCCTTGGACGAGCCGTTGACCGCCGCGTACTGGACGGCCCGCACCTTCTCGATGTTCGTCAGGCGCCCGGAGATCGGCCGGCCGATCATGGCCTGGAAGGTCTGGGCGTCGTTGGTGCTCAGCATCCGCTCGTCGAGCACGGGCGACGGGATCACCCGCAGATAGGCCAGGGCCTCGCCGATGTGCACGAACGGCAGTTCGTTCAGCCGCGCCAGGGCCGCCTCCTTGGCGTCGCCCGACGGATCGCTCTCGTCGGAATGCGGCACGCCGCTGTCGGGCGATTCCGGCGGGTAGAACTCGTACGGCGGAATCCAGCGCTTGGCCTTGGTCTCGACGAAGCCGCCGTACGACGCGCGCTGCGGCGACGATCGCTCGAAGTCCTTGAGCATCACATAAGCCGACACGTCGCCGGTCTGCACCGCCAGGTAATTGTAGAGATAGGCGTCGACGTCGTTGCGGCGGAACAGGTCCAGCGCGGCCGGGGCGCCGGTGCGCTTGGCCGACCCGTAGGCCTCGATGGCCTGCAGGTTGTCGGACGGCTCGCCGAACGGGCCGAAGAAGCCGTCGTGCATTCGCGCCAGCACCCGGTAGCCGTCGGCCCCCTGGGTGGAAAGCACGTAGATCACGCGGTTGCGGACCTTCTCGCGTTCCTCGGTCGACATCCGCGACAGCAGGCGGTCCAGCGCCCCATAGGCGGCATGCCGTTCGAAGGCGCGGCAGTCGTCGAATCGCGACAGCGGACCCTTGTCCTTGCCGTTGCGGCGCTCATAGGCGGCGATCGGCGAATAGCCGCCGGAATTGGCCAGGGCCATGGCGTACCAGACCGCCGCCTCGACCGGGTCTTCGAGATTCTTGTCGACCGCGCGCTGGCCCTCGTAGCGACGGGCCAGCTCCAGCTGGGCGAAGAAGTCGCCGCGGAAGCCGCCCTGGCGAAGGGCGCGGATTTCCTGCTGCTGCTGATTGAACTGGCCCGAAACGCCCTGCGCGGCCTGGGGCCGAGGGCAGGCGCTGGCGCGCTTGTGGAACAGGAAGTTGGGTCCGGTGTCGCAGCCGACCAGCGGAATCACCACCGCCGCGACGACGGCGCCGACCGGCACGCGGCGGATCAGCGTCGCACGATGTTCGACCAGATAGGCCAGCCCACGCTTGAGGGCGGCGAGATGAGAAACAGCATTGCTGGTCTCGTGCATCGCTCCCCCTCAGCACGCCGTTAACCATGATTTCCAAATCACTCATGTGCTTGGCCGTAGTGACTGTCAAGCTCAGGGAACGCTGTTCGCAAGACGGTCATGAAGATGCCCACAGAAGGATTCTCGTCTCAGGAGAATCCCTGGGTTTTCAGTCATGGCCCAGCTTTCGCCACACGGCGCGCGCCAGCATGATGCGCAACCTTGAGAGGATTTCAGATCATGGCGTCAGGTCTCGTTCGCGTCCTCGGCTCCACCGCTCTTTCGCTCTTGATCGCCAGTTCCACGAGCGCCCCGAGCCTTGCCTCACCGTCGCCCGGCGATGGGGCTGCGACGCCGGAGGCCTGCGCGGCGCTCGGCTATGCGTCGCGCGATGACGGTGGCTATATGGCGCAGGCTCGAAAGCGAGCGACCCTGACGCAGACCGCCCCGACCGGCGTCGCGCCGCCTCCCCTGCCGATCCCGCCGGTCCAGGAACGATTCGCGGGTCCGCCGCCTCCTCCGCCCCCGCCGCCTCCCCCGCCGCCGGCTCCGATGTCCTACAGCGGCTTGGCGGCGGATATCGGCGCCTTCCCGCCTGGTCGCCCCGGATTCCAACCGCCCGTCCGCGACACCGAGAAGTACCCCGGCGCGGCCGCCAATCCGGTCAAGCGCGTGGCCGAGGAGCCGGTGTCGACCTTCTCGATCGACGTCGACACCGCCGCCTACGCCAATGTCCGCCGGTTCCTGAACGAGGGCGCCGCCCCGCCGCGCGACGCGGTCCGGGTCGAGGAGCTGGTCAACTATTTCGACTACGGCTACGCCCGCCCTACCGCCAAGGAGCCGCCGTTCAAGCCGACCGTGGCCGTCGTGCCCTCCCCCTGGTCCAAGGACCGGCAGCTGCTGCACATCGGCGTGCAGGGCTACGCCACGCCCAAGGCCGGCCAGCCGCCGCTGAACCTGGTGTTCCTGATCGACACCTCGGGCTCGATGTCCGGACCCGACCGCCTGCCGCTGGCCCAGAAGGCGCTGAACGTGCTGATCGATCAGCTGCGACCGCAGGATCGCGTGGCGATGGTGGCCTATGCCGGCTCGGCCGGAGCGGTGCTGTCGCCTACCGACGGACGTTCGAAGCTGAAGATGCGCTGCGCCCTGACCGCGTTGCACTCGGGCGGCTCGACCGCCGGCGGCCGAGGCCTGGAGCTGGCCTACGCCCTGGCCAAGCAGAACTTCGACCCCAAGGCCGTCAACCGGGTGATCCTGGTGACCGACGGCGACTTCAATGTCGGGATCGCCGAACCGGCGCGCCTGAAGGACTTCGTGGCCGACCAGCGCAAGAGCGGCGTCTACTTGTCGGTCTACGGTTTCGGTCGCGGCAACTACAACGACACGATGATGCAGGCCCTGGCCCAGAACGGCAACGGGACGGCGGCCTATGTCGACAGCCTGCAGGAGGCCCGCAAGCTGCTGCGCGACGACTTCGACAGCGCCCTCTTTCCTATCGCCGACGACGTGAAGATCCAGGTCGAGTTCAATCCGGCCAAGGTCAGCGAATACCGGCTGATCGGCTACGAGACCCGGCTGCTCAATCGCGAGGACTTCAACAACGATCAGGTCGACGCCGGTGAGGTCGGTTCGGGCGCGTCGGTGACGGCGATCTACGAGATCACCCCCGTGGGGGCGACGCCTTCGTCCGATCCGTTGCGCTACGGCGGCAAGCCGGCGGCGGCGGCGGCGGGCGGGAGCGAGCTGGCCTTCCTGAAGATCCGCTACAAGCCGCCGGGCGGCTCGACGTCCAGGCTGATCGAGCGACCGATCGGCGCCGCCGACGTGCGTCCGAGCCTGGCCGCCGCCCCGGAGTCGACCCGCTTCGCCGTGGCCGTGGCCGCCTACGGCCAGAAGCTGCGCGGCGATCCGTGGGTCGACACCGGTTTCGACTGGGACGCCGTCACCGGCCTGGCCCAGGGAGCACGGGGCGAGGACCCCTACGGCCTGCGCGCCGAGTTCGTGCAGTTGGCCCGGGCGGCCAAGGACGTGAAAGGGAGCTAGGTGATCAGCCCCAGGAACGCCAGGCGGTCACGCTGCTCGCGCGTTCCAGGGGTGAAGTACTTTTCGGACCAGGCGTCGGTGTCCTTGAGGGCGAAGACCTGGTTGGCCTCCAGCTTCTGGTCCTTGCGCGACCGGAACCAGTAGTGCTCGAACATCCGCATGAAGTCGGCGACGTAGACGTCGGCCACCGCCGTGTCGCCGCGGAAGACCAGCACGTTGGAGTCGTTGTTCACGGTCGAGTTGGTCGAGAAGTTGGCCGAGCCGGTGATCAGGATGGGGTCGGGCCCGAACGGGTCGGCCAGGATGATCTTGGAGTGGATGTGGATGCCGGCGTGGTGGAAGCCCTCGTCCATCATCAGCCGGTCGCGATCCAGCTTTCGCTTCTGGAAGTCGGCCAGCTTGATGCCCTCGAACGGCTTGGCCACGGCGGCCATGTTGCCCGGGTCGGTGTTGAGCGCGTCGATATTGCCCTTCGCGCCGTATGACCCTTCCTTATCGGCCAGCATGAACCGCATCGCCCCGTCGGTCGGAGATCCCAGCACGTTGCGGATCTTCTCGTGCAGGGCGAAGGGCGCGCTGACCATCAGCACCTTGGCCGTCTTGCAGACGTCGGCGTAGAGATCCAGCATCGCCAGCCCGTTCTGCGGCGAGAACAGCGGCGTCGCGCCGTGCTGCAGCGCCGCCCGGCTCAGCGGCGTGGGCGTGATCACGTCGTTCCTGGCCTGGGTGTCGTTGATGCTCAGGTCCTGGGCCAACACCTGGAAGCCGGCCTCGTAGGTCGCCGCGACACCGGCGTCGTAGACCGCGTGGCCGACGTTCAACTGACCGTAGATGCCGCCCTCGGTCCAGTTGGTGCCCCCGGTCCACACCGCGATCGGCTTCAGCGACCCGGCCGCGTCCTTGCGCAGCAGCACCAGGTACTTGTTGTGCATGATCGCCGAGCCCTGGGTGCGGGGCGTCGTCGGGAAGGTGACGTTCAGGCTCTCGATCGCGTGCCTGTTCTCGTCGGCCGTGTTGCCCCCTTTTCGGGCGTGATAGACGATGTGCACGTCGGCGCCGCGTTTCTGGGCCTGGATCAGCGCCCGGATCGGCGTCGGCTTCTCGAACTCGTAGACGCAGCCGTGCAGGGCGAAGTCCGGCCCGTCTGCCTTGGCGATGAACGCCACCAGCCCCTCTTCCAGGCCGCGCGACAGCCAGGTCAGGGCCTCGGGGATATCGTCAGGGTCGTTGTCGCCGAACTTGTTGACGTAGGCCTGGCTGGCCGCGGCCCCGCGGTTGAAGAAGATCGAGGTGGCCTCGTTGCGGCAGTCCTCGGTGCGAAGTTCCAGAGCGACGCCGCCCGGGATGGCGTCGAAGCCGCCGGGGCGCTCGGCGTCAATGCCCTGGGCCAGGATCTCGGCCGGCGTTCCGTAGCGGGCGACCACCCGGTAGCGATAGAGCCGCCCGGGCTCGGTGGTGTAGTCGCCCCAGCGGAACTTCTGCAGCGGCGCCCGGGCGGTCGTCACCCATTCCGGGTTCGGATCGCTCATGAAGCGCAGCGAGTTTGGCAGCCAGCGGCGGTCGCCGGTGCCGACGTCGGTGCGCTCGATCGAAAAGCCCAGGCATCCGGCGCGGCGCTCGTCGGCCACGTCGAACGCCAGCAAGGCCGCGTGCGTCCCCGCGATGACCCTGACCGTCAGGCCGTCCTTCGAAGCTCTAGCGCGCATCCGCCCGCCTCCACGCCCATTTGAACGGGAGCATGGACGAGACGCACCTTAAAGGCGAGTCTCGTTGAGCGGGCCGCGACTAGCGTCCGGTAGGCATGTCCTTGAACGCCACGTCCTTGTCGACCCGCACGTCGCCGGGCAGGCCCAGGACCCGTTCGGCGATGATGTTCTTGAGGATCTCGTCGGTGCCGCCGGCGATCCGCAGGCCCGGGGCCCACATCAGGCTCTGCTGGAACGCCGCCTCCATGGGCGACAAGGTCGGATCGGTCAGGATGCCGTATTCGCCCTGGGCCTCGACGGCGGTGTTGGCCAGGTCCTGCAGCTGGTTGGCCGAGATGATCTTGCCGATCGAACTCTCCGGTCCCGGCGTCTGGCCGCGCGACAGGGCGGTCATGGTCCGGAAACGGGTATATTTCAGACCCTGGGAATTGACGTACCAGTCGGCCAGCTTCTCGCGGAAGGCCGTGTCCTTCAGGGCCGGACCGTTGGCGCCCGACAGACCGCGCGCCAACTCCATCACCTGGCGATAGTCCGGACCGGCCGAACCGCCGACCGCCAGCCGCTCGTTCATCAGGGTGACCAGGGCCACCTTCCAGCCGTCGCCGACCGCGCCCAGCCGCTGGCTGTCCTTGACGCGCAGGTCGGTGAAATAGACCTCGTTGAACTCGCGCCCGCCCGACATCTGGTGGATCGGCCGGCACTCGACCGCCGGATCGCGCATGTCGATCCAGAACATCGTCAGGCCCTTGTGCTTGGGCACGTCGGGATCGGTGCGGACCAGCAGGATGCCGTAGTCGCAATAGTGGGCGCCGGTGGTCCAGACCTTCTGGCCGTTGATCACCCAGTCATCGCCGTCCTTGACCGCTCGGGTGCGCAGGGCCGCCACGTCCGATCCGCCGGCCGGTTCGGAGAACAGCTGGCACCAGATCTCCTCGCCCTTCACAGCGGGCGAGACGAAGCGCTGCTTGGTCTCATCATTGGCGAAGGCCATGACGGTGGGCACGCACATGCCCAGGCCGATGGTGAAATAGCCGTAGCCGACACCGGCCTTGGCCTCTTCCTGGCCGAAGATCACCGACTGGATCGGCGTGCCCCCGCCCCCACCCACGCCAGCGGGCCAGGTGATGCAGGCGTAGCCGGCGGCGGCCTTGCGGGCCTGCCAGGCCTTGCCCGCCGCCATGTGCTCGGGCGTGGTCGGCTTGGGCTCGCCATGCTCGGCGCGGTGCGCGGCGGCGGCCTCGACCAGCCAGGCGCGGGCCTTCTCGCGATAGGCGGCTTCTTCGGGGGAGTCGTTGAAATCCATGATCTTTGTCCCTAAGCCGCGTTCTTCTTCTCGAGCTCGCTCACCAGCCGCTCTTTCCAGAGCTTGGGCGAACCGGCCACCAGGCTCAGCTGTCGCGAGCGGCGGTAGTAGAGGTGGCAGTCGACGTCCCAGGTGAAACCCATGCCGCCGTGCACCTGGACGCTTTCCTTGCTGGCGAACCAGAAGGCGTCCGAGGCGGCGATGCGGGCGGCGGCGGCGGCGGTCGGCAGCTCCGGCGCGTCGACGTTCAGGGCCCAGGCGCCGTAATAGGCGTTGGAGCGGGCCACCTCGTTCTTGACGTACATGTCGGCCATCTTGTGCTTCATCGCCTGGTAGCCGGCGATCACGCGGCCGAAGGCGTAGCGGCCCAGGGCGTATTCGCGGGCCATCTCCAGGCAGCGATCGGCCCCGCCAAGCTGTTCGAAGGCCAGCAGGACGGCGGCGCGGTCGAGGATCGCCTGCACCAGCTCAAACCCCTGCCCCGCCTCGCCCAGCCGGTCGGCGACCGCGCCGTCGAAGGTCAGTCGGGCCACGCCGCGCGTCGGGTCCAGGCTGTCCAGGGTCTCGGCCCTCACGCCGCTGGCCTTCAGGTCGACCAGGAACAGGCCGGGACGGCCGCCCTCGTTGGCCAGGACCAGGGCCATGCCGGCCGCGTCGCCGTCGGTGACCGGGATCTTGACGCCGCTGAGCTTGCCGCCCTCGACCTTGGCCTGCAGGGCCGAGGGGGTGATCACGCCGGGGCCTTCCGAGGTCGCCAGGCAGCCGATCAGCTCGCCGGCGGCGATGCGCGGCAGGACGGCCGCCTTCTGGGGGTCGCTGCCATGGGCCATCACGGCCTCGGCCAGGACGTAGACCGTCGAGGCGAAGGGGATCGGCGCCACGGCCCGGCCCAGCTCCTCGGCGATGGCGCACAGCTCCACACGCCCCAGGCCCAGGCCGTTGTATTCCTCGGGAATGGCCGCCCCCAGCCAGCCCTGTTCAGCCACCGCGCTCCACAGTCCGGCGTCGTAGCTCTTGGCCGGATTGTCGAGGACGCCGCGCACCACCGAGGAGGGACAACGGGCGGCGAGGAACTTGCGCGCCTCGTCCTTCAGAAACTTCTGGTCGTCGGAATAGTCGAAATCCACCTGGATTCCCTCCCTTGGCGCCCGCTCTTGTGGGTGGCGGCGCGTCTTGAGGGCACGATGAACGATCGTTCGCCCGAGGGAAAGATTGACCTCGCGTCAAGGATTTCAGGTTCTTATGGCGGTCCCGAACTCAGCGAGAACGCGTGCGTGGCAAAGACCGTCTTTCAGCGGAACCAGAAGGTGTGGGTCGAGAGCGTCGGCGCCTGGGCCACGATCGAGAAGATCGTGCCGGTCTGGGCCAAGGGCTTCGACGAACCCGTGCGCGTCACCTACGACGTGGGCCTGGGTCGCGAGTTCCAGGCCGGCGAGCTGAAGGCGGAAGACCGCATCGACGAATCCGGCGGCGCCGCGGTGGCCAACTGGCGCATCCTGCGGGCCCGCAACAAGTGGCAGCAGGAAAGCGACTGCCTGCACCACCCCTATCCCGGCACCTATCCGGTGGTGGTCACCGATCCCAACGACTGGGGCGGCTGGCGCACGCCCGGCGCGGAATACGATCGCGATCCGCGCAAGATCGAGTTCCAGGCCCGGCTGATCGCCGCCGCGCCGCAGCTTCACGCCCTGACCCGCCAACTGATCGAGCTGGCCGCCGACAATCCCGAGGACGCGCCGCCGGCCCTGGTGGCCCTGGCCCAGCGCGCCTCGGCCATCGAACGCGGCCTCTACGAGGTGCCGGCCGCCGCCGAGGCCGCGCCGGGCGTCGTCGAGGCGGGCTAAGCTTCCGAGCGCGGCTTGAAATTCCCGCGCTTCCAGGCCCAGTACAGCACCACCATCGCTACGCCGGTGCCGATCACCATGGCCGGGACCGAGGCCTCCGGACCGAAGGCGCCGCCGCTCAGCCAGTCGGGCGCGCCGGCCTTGGGCGCGCTCAGGTAGAGGCTCTCCTTGACCTCGATGCCCGAGACCCGCGCGCCCCAGATCCAGCCCTGGGAGAAGTTCCAGGCCGCGTGCACGCCGATCGACACCCACAGGCGGCCGGTCAGCAGGTAGAACGAGGCCAGCATCAGGCCGGCTTCCACCGCGATGGCGATCGCGGCCACAGGCGTGGCGTTGGGATTGGCCAGGTGCAACGCACCGAATAACGCCGCCGACAGGCCCAACGCCGGCCAGATCCCGAAGGCCCGCATCAGCAGTCGCAGCACGATCGCCCGGAAGATCAGCTCCTCGAAGAATCCCGAGGCGATACCGACATTGACCATGGCCCACGGCGAAGACGCCCGCGGTCCCGAAATGTCGTAGAGGCCGAACATCAGCAGGGCCGCGACCACGGCGCTGAGCATCGCGGCTCCCACCACCAGTCCGGTCAACAGTTCCGGCGCGGCCTGCTCGAGGCCCAGTTCGCTTGGCCAGCGGCCTTCGGCCAGGCGCACGAAGCCGGCATAGAGCGCCAGCCCCAAGGCGCTGAGCGCGGCGACCAGGACGACGCTGAGCGGCGTGCCGCTGGCGCCCTCGGCGGGCTCGCCCACCTTGCTGGCCAGCGCGTAGGCGAAGATGAAGGCCACGAACAGCAGCGCCCCCCAGCCCAGCGACCTCAGCCAGCGCAGGGGTCCGGGATGCAGGAAGCGCTCCGCCCCGATATCGAGACCAGCGGGTGGTGAAACGTCCGTAAGCGACATGAAGCACAATCCCGGAAAACTGAGCCCAGCTTTGGCGGGATGGCGGTCGGGTTCAAGTGAAGAACAGTTCAGGTTGGCGGCCAGTCGCGCCCGGAGCCCGGACGGCGCAGGCGGCTGTGCGCGGCGAACTCCACCGCCGGCCGCACGACGCCCAGGTCGATCTCGCCGCCCGTCGGGGTCAGCCGCCAGCAGCGCCGCCCGACCCAGATCAGCACCTCCAGCCCATCGGCCGCGCCGGCGCTGGCCCAGCCGCGCAGGGTCGCCTCGAACGGCGCGCGCCTCCACGCGGTCGGCTGGGTCGGATCGAGCTCGACATTGATGACCCGTCCGCCCTGCCCCGCATGCAGCACGAAGCCGCTGCGATCAGGCCGCCAGTCGTCGTTCAGCCGTTCGTCCAGCAGCCAGTCGCAGGCGAAGTCGGCGCATCCCGAGGGCCGGACCTCGTAGATACCGCAGCCCTTGTCGCGCTTGTAGTAGCGGCACCAGACGTGCGGCGCCTTTTCCAGCTCGCGCACGCCGATCAGCTTGCAGCACTGACCGCACGCGCCGCATTCCCGCACGCTCATGAACCATCCCCGGATCGACCATCCCAGATCGACGGCGCGCACTCGCGGACAAATCGACGATCGGGTCAAGTGCGCCCTCGCCCCGCCACACGTCCTTGCATACATTGCCGTCATGCGCACAGACACGCCCCAGCCCGTCCGGCTCTCGGACTATCGCCCGTTCCCGTTCCTGATCGAGACCACCGGCCTGGAGTTCCAGCTGGAACCCGCCGCCACGCGGGTCAGGGCGACGCTGGCGATCAAACGAACCGGCGCGCCCGGCGAGCCGCTGTTCCTGAACGGCGAGCGGCTGAAGCTGATCTCGGCGGCCATCGACGGCCAGGCGCTCAGCGCCAACGAGTACAGCCTCGACGGCGAAGGCCTGACGATCCACACGGTTCCGGACAGCTTCGTGCTGACCACCGAGGTCGAGATCGATCCGTCGGCCAACAAGGCGCTGATGGGCCTCTACATGTCCGGCGGCCGCTTCTGCACCCAGTGCGAGGCCGAGGGCTTCCGGACCATCACTTTCTTCCCCGACCGTCCCGACGTTCTGAGCCGTTTCACGGCGCGGATCGAGGCCGACAAGGCCTTCGCCCACCTGCTGAGCAACGGCAACCTGCTGCAGTCCGGCGAACTGGAGGGCGGTCGTCACTTCGCCGTCTGGAACGACCCCTTCCCCAAGCCCGCCTACCTGTTCGCCCTGGTGGCCGGCGAGCTGGACGTGCTGGAGGACAGCTTCGTCACCATGAGCGGCCGCACCGTGGCGCTGAAGGTGTTCGTCGACCCCGGCCAGGCCCCGCGCGCCGCTTACGCCCTCGACGCCCTCAAGCGCTCGATGAAGTGGGATGAGGAGGCGTTCGGCCGCGAGTACGACTTGGACCTGTTCATGATCGTCGCCGTGCGCGACTTCAACTTCGGGGCCATGGAGAACAAGGGGCTGAACATCTTCAACAGCTCCCTGCTGCTGGCGGCGCCCGAGACCGCCACCGACATGGACTACGAGCGCATCGAAAGCGTCGTGGCCCATGAGTACTTCCACAACTGGACCGGCAACCGCATCACCTGCCGCGACTGGTTCCAGCTGTGCCTGAAGGAAGGCCTGACCGTCTTCCGCGACCAGAGCTTCAGCGCCGACATGCGCGGCGAGGCCGTGCAGCGGATCAAGGACGTGAAAGCCTTGCGCGCCCGCCAGTTCGCCGAGGACGCCGGTCCCCTGGCCCACCCGGTGCGACCGTCGAGCTACATGAAGATCGACAACTTCTACACCGCCACGATCTACGAGAAGAGCTCCGAACTGATCCGGATGCTCAAGACGATCCTGGGCGCCGAGACCTTCCGCAAGAGCCTGGACCTCTACTTCGAGCGCCACGACGGCGAGGCGACCACGGTCGAGGCCTTCATCGCCTGTTTCGCCGATGCCTCTGGCCGCGACATGGGCGACTTCTTCGCCTGGTACGAACAGGCCGGAACCCCGGCGGTGTCGCTGACCCACGCCTATGACGAGGCGGCCAAGGCGCTGGAGATCACGCTGGCCCAGTCCACGGCGCCGACCAACGGCCAGCCGACCAAGCGCCCCCTGCCCGTGCCGGTGACCATCGGCCTGCTGGACGGCGACGGCGAGGTGCTGCGCGACAGTGAGGTCGTGATGCTCGACTCGGCCGCCACGACCGTGCGCTGGGAAGGCGTGGAGAGCATCCCGGTGATCTCGGCCTTGCGCGGCTTCTCGGCCCCGGTGAACCTGACCACCGACACCCGCGCCGTCGACCGCTATGTGCAGTTCGCCGCCGATCCGGACCTGTTCAACCGCTGGGAAGCCGGCCAGACCCTGGCCCGCGAGCTGATCCTGGGCCGGGCCGCCGATGCGCCCGACGAGGTCGGCGAGGAGCGCTACGCCGACGCCCTGGGCAAGGCCCTGGTCGACGAGGTCTCGGACCCGGCCTTCAAGGCGCTGTTGCTGGCCCTGCCCACCGAGGGCGACCTCAGCCTGGCCGTCGATCCCGTCGATCCGGCGGCGATCCACGCCGCGCGCGGCCACCTCAAGACCGTCATCGCCGTCCACCTGGGCGACCTGCTGCGGCGGCTGCACGGCGACCTGCAGAGCGGCGGCGAGTTCTCCGCCGACGCCCGGGCGGCCGGCAAGCGCGCCCTGCGCAACGCCTGCTGCGACCTGCTGGCGGCCGATCCGCACGCGGTCAATGTCGAACGCGTCGTCGGCCACTTCGAAAGCGCCGCCAACATGACCGACGCCATGGGCGGCCTGTCGGCCCTGGTGACGATCGGCGGCGAGCCGGCCGAAAAGGCCCTGGCGGCCTTCCACGCCAAGTGGCGCGAGGAACCGCTGGTGCTGGACAAGTGGTTCGCCGCCCAGGCCCGCGACCCGGGCGAAGGCGCGATCGGCCGGATCCTGGCCCTGACCGCCCATCCCGACTTCGACGCCGGCAATCCTAACCGCCTTCGGGCCCTGGTCCAGGGCTTCTCCAGCGGCAATCCTGCCCGTTTCCACGACGAGAGCGGCGACGGCTATCGCTTCCTGGCCGACCAGATCCTGGCCGTGGACGGCTTCAACCCGATGACGGCGGCCCGGCTGGTCGAGCCCTTGGGGGCCTGGCGGCGCTATATCCCCGAGCTCGGCGCCCTGATGCGTGAGCAACTGGAGCGCATTCGAGGCCATGTCGGCCTGTCGAAAAACGTGCTGGAGCTGGTCTCGCGGGCCCTGGACTGACGCTCCGGCTCCCGCTGGCGCCGAGCTTGAGACGATTCTTCGGCGCGCCAGTTGCGACTAAAGGGCTCATGCCCGGTCAAAACCACGGTTCGTCGGTGACGCACCCCTTACGCCTGCGGTAGATTCACCATGTCGGCGAAGTGACTCGCCGAGGGCTTTCGGGAGCATTGGGCGTTGGAGCGTGGCGGGGCGAGAACCGGGAGGCTGGCTGGGGCCGGTCTTTCGGCGGCGGGCGCGGCCCGCTCGCGCGCCGCGCGGTCGCCGTCCCAGGCCTATGTGCGCCTGGCGATTCTGGCCGCTCTGCTGCTGCTGTCGATCTACACGGCCTTCGGCGTCAACCGCCTGAAGGACGAGGCCAACGCCCCGCCCGGCGGCGCGAACCTGGCCGCCCAGGCCAAGCTGGTCGCCGCCGCCGCCGAGACCAATCTGGCCGCTCAGCGCGCCGGCCTCTCGGCCGCCGCCGACCTGCTGCAACGTGATCCGAACACCCCGATCGACGCGGCCGAGACCGCCCTGCGCGCGGCTGGAGGCGAAGCCATGGCCGTGGCCGTGGTCGGTCCGTCCGACGTGCTGGCCGTCGCCGGTCGCGACGCCTCGGCCGACTGGAAGGCCGCCGCCCGCGCGGCCGGCGCCTCGGGCCGCAGCCTGTGGATCGGCGGCGGGACGACCGGCCGGCTCTATGTCGCCATCGCCGCTCCGGTCGGCGGCGGGCGCGGCTTCGTCATCGCCTCCAGCGATCCGGCGCGGCTGATCTCCGAACCCGTCAAGGGCGCGGCCAGCGCCCTGATGCTGTCCGACGGCAGGATCCTGGCCGCCGGCGGCCGCCCGATCCAGGGCGCGACCAACCTGCGCGAAGCCTTCTCGCTGGCGCTGGACGATATCGGCGACGGCGCGGCGGCCCTGCGCGGCCAGTCGGTCGACGGCCAGGCCCTCGACGTCGCGATCCAGCCCCTGGCCCAGGGCGACCTGCTGGCCGCCGCCGCGGCCAAGCCAAGGACGGTCGCCAACATCGATCGCCAGGTCATGGAAGGCGCCTTCTCGCTGCTGGCTCCGCTGGCCGTCGGCATCGCCCTGGCCCTGATGCTGATGCTGCAGAGCCGCCGGGTCGAGACCGCCCAAAAGGAATTCGTCGACAGCGAGCAGCGCTTCCGCCTCGCCGTCGAAGCCGCCCGCTGCGGCATCTGGGAATGGGAGCTGAGCGCCGACCAGGTGTTCATGTCCGACGTCACCGGCGCGATGTTCGGCTGGGGCGGCGGCGGCGTGGTGCCGGGTCAGGAATTGCTGGACCGCGTCTCGGTCGACCATCGCGACAAGGTCCGCCAGGCCCTGGCCAACGCCGCGACCTACGGAGCCTTCGACGTGTCGTTCCGCGTGCCGTCGCGCGACGGCGGCCGGGCCATCTGGATCGACGCCCGCGGCCAGGGCTTCGGCAAGCCCGGCGAGGACGGCTATTCGCGGATCATCGGCGTGGCGCTGGACGTCACCGAGGAGCGCCTGGCCCAGGCCCGCGCCCAGGCCGCCGAGAACCGCCTGCGCGACGCCATCGAAAGCGTGTCCGAGGCTTTCGTGCTCTGGGACCGCCAGGGCCGGCTGCTGATGTGCAACCGCAACTACCGCAACGTCTTCAATCTCGAGCCCAAGCTGCTCAAGCCCGGCGCGCCGCGCAACGAGGTCAACCGCTTCGCCGCCCTGGCCATCAAGCACGACCAGCCCGCCCCTGACGGCGCCAAGGGCGTGCGCGAGGCCGAGCTGAACGATGGCCGCTGGATCCAGATCAGCGAGCGCCGCACGGCCGAAGGCGGCCTGGTGATGACCGCCGCCGACATCACGGCCATCAAGAACCAGGAAGAAGCCCGCCGCCTCAACGAGGAGCAGCTGCAGTACGCCGTCACCGGCCTGGAGCGGTCGCAAGAGCAACTGGCCGAGTTGGCGCGCAAGTACGAGATGGAGAAGGTCAAGGCCGAGGGCGCCAACAAGGCCAAGAGCGAATTCCTGGCCAACATGTCCCACGAGCTGCGCACGCCGCTGAACGCCATCAACGGCTTCTCCGAGATCATGATGAACGAGATGTTCGGCCCGCTCGGCGACCAGCGCTACAAGGGCTACAGCCTCGACATCCACAATTCCGGCCAGCACCTGCTGGCCCTGATCAACGACATCCTCGACATGTCCAAGATCGAGGCCGGCAAGATGAACCTGAAGTTCGAGCCGCTCAACCTGGAAGACGTCACCGAGGACGCCGTGCGCCTGGTGCGCAACCGCGCCGAGGCCGCCGGGCTGAAGCTGGAAGTCGACTTCCCCGCCCTGCCCGAGGTCGAGGCCGACTACCGCGCGGTCAAGCAGGTGCTGCTGAACCTGCTGTCCAACGCCATCAAGTTCACCCCGCGCGCCGGTCGCGTCACGGTGCGGGCCGAGGTGCGCCGCGATCCGCTGGGCGAGCGCGTGCGGGTCTCGGTCACCGACACCGGCATCGGCATCGCCCCGGAAGACCTGGCCCGCCTGGCCAAGCCCTTCGAGCAGGTCGAGAGCCAGCACGCCAAGACCACCCAGGGCACCGGCCTGGGCCTGGCCCTGACCAAGTCGCTGGTCGAGATGCACGACGGCGCGCTGGAGATGACCTCCACCCCGGGCGAAGGCACCACGGTCAGCTTCATCCTGCCGATCAACCAGGGCGGCCTGCTGCTCCACCGCGACTTCGCGGCAGCTTGATCGCTCGGTGAAGCCAGATCCTCCCCTGAAGAAGGTCCTGTTCGTCTGCAGCCAGAACAAGCTGCGCAGCCCCACCGCCGAGCAGGTGTTCTCGACCTGGCCTGGCGTCGAAGCCAGCTCGGCCGGAACCAATCATGACGCGGAAGAGCCCCTGACCGGCGAGCTCGTCGAGTGGGCCGACATCATCTTCGTGATGGAGCGGGCCCACCGGAACAAGCTGTCCAAGCGCTTCAAGCGGCACATCAAGGGCCGCGTGATCTGCCTGAACATCCCCGACGACTACGCCTTCATGGATCCGACCCTGATCACCCTGCTCAAGGCCAGGGTCGGGCCGCACCTGCCCTAGGTCCGCCGCCAGGCCAGCATGTGCGGATACCCCGGGACGCCGGCCGCCTTGGCGCGGTGAGGTTCGCGGGTCAGGCCCCACATGGCCAGCATGGGCACGCCGACATAGCCGCCTCCGCTGAAGGTCTCGGCCAGCGACGCGCCATCGCCGCGATAGCCGCCCTCATGGAACGGCACCGACGGATCCAGGCCCAGATGGATGGCGGCCGCGAACGACCAGGCCAGGGCCGCCATCTCCTCGCCGGGGTCGTCGGAGACGCCGTCGTCCCGCCGCGCGGGATCGCCGACGGCGACGTGGCCGGCCTCGTGCAGCAGGTCGCCGGGCCAGGCCAGGCGTGACGGATCCACCCGCAAGCCGCCGTCGACCACCACCACGCCGGGCAGGAAGGTCCCGTCCTCCAGCGTCGCGGCCTCGACCGGGATCCCGATCCGGCGCAGGAACGCGACGATCCGACCGACCAGCGGATCGGCGAAATCGTCGGCCAAGACCTCCGCCGCGCCTGGCGTCGCCATTGCATCCCTCCCGTGCTGCCCGGATGAAAGCCGCCCCTTGGCCGCGCGTAAACCCGGCCCGTCGCCGGGCCGAAAAATGGGGTGCGTTCCGACGGCTTTGGGCGGACGTTTCGCGGACGGTCGAGCTCGGCCGGATGTCGGATGCCGCGCATGATCTTCCGCCCCTTCCCCGCCGTCCTGGCCCTGAGCGCCGTCCTGCTGTGCGGCGTCGCTCAAGCCGCCGTGATCGGGACCAACACCCCGGCACAGGCGATCAGCGCGGCGCGCATCGACGCCTTGCCGGCCAAGGATCGCGACGCCTGGAAGGCCTATCTGGCGCGCTCCGAAAAACAGAACCTCGCTGACCGGGCCGCCCTGGCCGCCGAGCTGAAGCCCGGCCAGCCGGCCCCGCCGCCGCCCGCGGAAGGCGCCGGCGGCGCCAGAGCCATGCCGCTGGACCGCAACGCGGCCTGGTACGCGACGCCCGAGGCCCGCCACGTGGCCGACGTGATCGTCAGCTTCCAGACCCCGGCCGGCGGCTGGAGCAAGAACCAGCCGCGCAACGCCGTACGCCAGCCCGGCCAGCCCTACGCGTCCAACAACGTCTCCAAGTACCTGGCCGCCGACGACTTCGACACGCCGCACGATCCCAGCTGGAACTATGTCGGCACGCTGGACAACGACGCGACCATCACCGAGCTGCGGTTCCTGGCCCGGGTCGCCGGCCAGGCGCCGGGCACGGAGGGCCAGGCCTGGCGGGACAGCTTCCTCCGCGGCGTGCGCTATCTGCTGGCCGCCCAGTTCCCGAACGGCGGCTGGCCGCAGGTCTGGCCGCTGGAGGGCGGCTATCACGACGCCATCACCTACAACGACAACGCCGTCACCGAGGCCGCCTCCCTGCTGACCGACGTCGCCAACGGCCAGGGCGACTACGCCTTCGCCCCCGCCGATCTGCGCAGGCAGGCCGGCGGGGCCGCCGATCGCGCGCTGGCCTGCGTCCTGGCCACCCAGGTGGTCGTCAACGGCAAGCGCACCATCTGGGCCCAGCAGCACGACGCCCTGACCCTCAAACCGGTCGCCGGCCGCAACTTCGAGCCGGCCGAGCTGTCGACCGAGGAAAGCGCCGACCTGCTGGTCTATCTGATGAGCCTGCCCAACCCGTCGCCGACCCTGGTGGCGGCGGTGCACGCCGGCGCCGGCTACCTGGCCGCCAACGCCATCCACGACCAGGCCTGGACCGGCGGGAAGGACACCGAAGGCGGCCGCCGCCTGACGCCCAAGCCCGGCGCCGGTCCGCTGTGGGCTCGTTACTACGCAGCGGCCACCAACACCCCGGTGTTCGGCGATCGCGACAAGACCATCCATGACGACGTCAACGAGCTGACCCTAGAGCGGCGCAATGGCTACGCATGGTTCAACACCAGCCCAAAAAAGGCGCTGGACCGTTACACCGCCTGGAAAAAGGCCCATCCAGCGGCCGATTGAGGGCGCGTCACAAAGCCTTCGCTCAACGCTCGCGGAAGCGTCGCAGGCTTGCCCTAACACCCCGGACCTTCAACGCCCGCAAAGGGCCGAGGTCGGAGGGGTTCCATGTTCATCCAATCTGCTCGCCATGCCTTGCTGGCGGCCAGCGCGCTCGGCGTGCTCGCGTTTGCATCGATCGCCCAGGCCGCGGACGCCCCCGCGCCGGTCGCCGCGCCGCTCGCCGCCGAGCCCGCCGACGCCGTCGAGCAGCTGCTGGTCACCAGCCTGTCGACCACCCGCTCGGCCGTGCAGCTCAGCGGCTCGGAAATGCAGAAGATCCTGCCGGGCCTGTCGCCGCTGAAGGCCATCCAGACCCTGCCGGGCGTGCTCTATGTGACCGCCGACCCGTGGGGCAACAACGAGCAGAACACCTCGCTGTTCATCCATGGCTTCAACGGCCAGCAGTTGGGCTACACCCTGGACGGCGTGCCGCTGGGCGACCAGAGCTACGGCAACTACAACGGCCTGTCGCCGCAGCGCGCGGTGATCAGCGAAGTGGTCGGCAAGGTCATCCTGTCATCGGGCGCGGGCTCGCTGGGCACCGCCTCGACCAGCAACCTCGGCGGCGCCGTCGAGACCTTCACCAATGATCCGCGCGCCGAGTTCGGCGGTCAGTTCAACGAGACCCTGGGCAGCTACGACACCACCCGCACCTTCGTGCGCCTGGACACCGGCACGTTCGCCGGGAACAACGCGCTGTACCTGGCTTACGCCCACCAGGACGCCCGGGCCTGGGACTTCCGCGGCCACCAGGGCGGCGACCAGGCCAACCTGAAATACGTGCGCGACGGCGACGCCGGCAAGCTGACCTTCTATCTGTCTTATTCCGACAAGATCGAGCCCAACGAAGACGGCACCACCCGCTACTTCCCCAGCCGCGCGGGCAAGCCGACCGACGCCTACCAGCCCTATACCCGCCCGTTCTTCTATCCGGACTTCCACGCCGCGCTCGACTATCTGGACGCCGCCGGCAACTACCCCGCCTCGGAAGGCGAGAACTATCGCAACTACTTCAGCGCAGCCCAGCGCACCGACTATCTGAGCTACCTGCAGTACGACGCCAAGCTGTCGGAAAACGTCACCTGGTCGAACCAGGTCTACTACCACGACGACCACGGCCGCGGCATCGTCGCCGGCCCGATCCGGGTGGCGGGCCTGCCGGCCCTGTTCAACTTCTACTTCCCGAACCAGAACCTGAAGCAGGTGTTCGGCAACTCGGGCTACGCCACCCGTACGACCGAGTACCAGATCGACCGCCTGGGCGGCATCTCGACCCTGAAGGCCACGGTCGGCGACCACCAGATCGAGGCCGGCTTCTGGTACGAGCACAACAAGTCGTCGGCCTATCGCCGCTGGTACCCGTTCGACGTCAACCATCCGACCACGCCCTACGACGTGCCGACCGGCTGGCTGATCACCCAGTACGGCAGCGAAATCGACAACAAGGTCTACCAGTTTTACATCCAGGATCAGTGGCGCATCCGCGACGACCTGGTGCTGCAAGGCGGCTTCAAGAGCAGCGTGCAGGACGCCACCGGCGCGGTGCCGGTGCAGCCGATCGTCGGCTCGCTGGTCAACTCGACCGGCCTGCCGGTGGGCAATATCGAGACCAAGGAGTGGTTCCTGCCGCAGCTGGGCGCGGTCTGGACCTTCGACGCCGGCCTGGAGGCCTTCGTCAACGTCCAGAAGAACCTGCGCCACTTCCAGACCTATGGCGGCGGCGGCCTGTCGCCGTTCAGCTTGGGCAGCCAGGCGGCGTTCGACCAGTTCAAGAAGAGCGCCGAGCCGGAAACGGCCTGGACCTACGAGGCCGGGGTGCGCGGCAAGCGCGACGTCGCCCTGGGTCCGATCACCAGCGTCGACGGCCAGCTGAGCGTCTACCACACCGACTTCAGCAACCGCCTGCTGGGCGTCGCCCCGTCGGCGGCGGCGATCTCGATCGTCGGCGGCGCGGCGATCGTCCAGAACGTCGGCGCGGTGAAGACCGACGGCGTCGACCTCGCCCTGACCCTGGAGCTGGGCGACCACTTCTCGTTCTACGACGCGGTCTCCTACAACCGCTCGGTCTATCAGGACGACTACACCAGCGGCTCGACCACGGTCGGCGGCGTGGTCACCCCGACGATCGTGCGCATCGCCGGCAAGAAGGTGCCCGGCAGCCCCGAATGGATGAACAAGTTCGTGGCCAGCGCCAACTTCGGCGCCTTCGAGGCCCAACTGATCGGCGACTTCGTCGGCGAGCGGTTCGCGACCTACACCAACGACCTGAAGGTCGACAGCTACATGCTGCTGAGCCTGCAGGTCAGCTACGCTTTCCAGACTCCGGCCAGCTGGCCGATCAAGGACCTGAAGCTGAGCGCCAACATCACCAACCTGGGCCAGGAGAAGGGCGACCTGAACGTCACCGTCTCGCAGCCGGCCGGCAGCTACTCGACCTTCCCCATTCCGCCTCGCCAAGGGTTCGTGACCTTGTCGACGCGGTTCTAGGGCTGAGCGGCTCGCCGCCGATCCTCCCCTTTTGGTCGGCGAGCCACGCTCGCGTCGAACGCCTCGGACCTCGTGTCCGGGGCGTTTTTCGTTGGGCGCGGCTCGATACTTAGGCAATCGACAAAGTATCTCTTGACGCCCGGCGCGCCGTGTAGATACTTAGGCACATGCCTAACCAACAACCCTCGCTCGACCTGATGTTCCAGGCGCTGGCCGATCCCAGCCGGCGGATCATCGTCGAGCGGCTCTGCGCCGGCCCGGCCTCGGTCAGCGAACTGGCCCAGCCCCTGGCCATGTCCCTGCCCTCGGTGATGCAGCACCTGCAGCTGCTGGAAGGCAGCGGCCTGATCCGCTCGGAGAAGGTCGGACGGGTGCGGACCTGCCGTCTGGAGCCGGAGGCGCTCAGCGCCGCCGAGACCTGGATCAACGAACGCCGCGTGCTGATGGAACGCAAACTCGACCGCCTGGGGGAGTATCTGCGCGCCACGGCTGGCGACGAAGAAGACTGACCTTCAAATTCAAGAGGATAGGATCATGACCGAACGTTCCGTCGTCCACGCCACCTTCGTCATCAACAAGGTCTACGACGCCTCGCCCGCCCGGGTGTTCAAGGCGTTCTCCAACTCCGAAGCCCGCGACCGCTGGTTCGTGAAGTCCGAGGGCTGGCCCGTGGCCGAGTACAGCTACGACTTCCGGGTCGGCGGCCAGGAGCGAGGCCGCTTCAGCCCCGACGGCAAGATGGAGATCATCAACGAGACGACCTACTGGGACATCGTCCCCGACCAGCGGCTGATCATGGCCTACGCCATGGACATCGACGGCAACCGCATCTCGGTGTCGGTCGCCACGATCGAGATCAAGCCCGAAGGCAAGAAGACGCGCCTGACCTACACCGAACAGGGCGCGTTCCTCGACGGCTTCGACTTCCCGGCCCAGCGCGAGCAAGGCTGCCGCGAGCTGTACGACCGGCTGGCGGAAGAAGTCGAACGCGAAGGCGCGGAGGCCTAGCGAACGCCCCGCCACGAACTGGGGGACGCGCACCCACCCTCGAGGCTTCGCCGAGCGTCATGAGCGCCGAGGGTGAATGCGCGCCCGACCGATCCACGGAGTAGAAGATGTCCCTGACGCTGCACATGCACCCGCTGTCCTCGTACTGCTGGAAGGCGCTGATCGCCCTCTACGAGAACGACACGCCGTTCGAGGCCCGCGTGCTGGACCTGAGCGATCCCGCGGTGGTCGCCGGGTTCAAGGCGCTCTGGCCGACGACCAAGATGCCCCTGCTGTGTGACACGGCGCGGGACCGGACGGTGCCGGAGACCTCGATCATCATCGAGTACCTGCAGACGGCCTATCCCGGCCCCGTCCGGTTCATTCCCGACGATCCTGACGCCGCCCTGCGCACCCGCCTGATGGATCGATTGTTCGACCTCTATGTCATGACGCCGATGCAGGCGATCGTCGGCGACCGGATCCGGCCGGCCGATGTCGCCAAGGACCCCTACGGCGTCGCCCAGGCCCGCAGACAGCTGGCCATGGCCTACGACCTGCTCGAAGCGGAACTTGCGGGCCGCACCTGGGCGGCGGGCGAGGATTTCAGCCTGGCCGACTGCGCGGCCGCCCCGGCGCTGTTCTACGCCAACAAGCTGGCGCCGCTGGGCGAGGATCACCCCAACGTCTCGGCCTATCTCGACCGCCTGCTGGCCCGCCCGTCGTTCGTGCGGGTGCTGCAGGAGGCCGAGCCCTATTTCGCGATGTTCCCGTCCGGGGACTGACCCTTAAGCGGCCCGCGCCCGGCTCGCCGGGCGGCTCGAGGCGCCCTGCCCCGTCTCGAACCGCGCCACCAGCCGGGCCAGTTCCCCGGCCTCGGTGCGCAGGTTCGTGGCGGCGGCGGTGGCCTGTTCGACCATGGCCGCGTTCTGCTGAGTCACCTGGTCCATCTGATTGACGGCGGCGTTGACCTGGTTGAGCCCGGTGGCCTGCTCCTGCGAGGACTGGGCGATCTCGGAGATCAGGACGTCGATCTGCGAGACCTTGCCGACGATGCCGTTCAGGGCCTGGCCGGTGTCGCCGACCAGTTGGACGCCGCGCGACACCTGGGCGGTGCTGCTGGCGATCAGGGTCTTGATCTCCTTGGCCGCCTCGGCCGAGCGCTGGGCCAGGGCCCGGACTTCCTGGGCGACGACGGCGAAGCCTCGGCCGGCGTCGCCGGCACGGGCCGCCTCGACCCCGGCGTTCAGGGCCAGAAGGTTGGTCTGGAAGGCGATCTCGTCGATGACGCCGATGATCTGGGTGATCTGGCCCGAGCTCTGCTCGATCTCGCCCATGGCGGCGACCGCCTCGCGCATCACCTCGCCGGAGCGGGCGGCGTCTTCCCGGGCGCCGGACGCGGCGGACGAGGCTTCCTTGGCGCCGACGGCGCTGCGACGGACCGTGGCGGTCAACTCGTCGAGGGCCGCGGCGGTTTCCTCCAGCGAGGCGGCCTGCTGCTCGGTGCGGCGCGACAGGTCGTCGGACGCGGCGGCGATCTCGTCGGAGCCCGCCTGCAGGCCGCCGGTGGCGGTGACGATGGCGCCCATGGCGTCGCGCAGGCTGTCGATGGCGGTGTTGAAGTCGTCCTTGATCTGCTGATAGCGACCTTCGAACCGGGCTTGGATATCCGCGGTCAGGTCGCCCTTGGCCAGGCGACGCAGGCTGTCGGCCAGGGCCGAGACCACCGCGCCCTGCTCCTCGTCGGCCAGGCGACGCTCGGCCTCGCCGCGCGCCCGTTCCAGCTCGATGTCGGTGACGTCGGTGGCGAACTTGATGACCTTGTAGGGCTTGCCGGTCGCGTCGAGCACGGGATTGTAGGAGGCCTGGATCCAGACCTCCTTGCCGCCCTTGCCGATCCGCAGGAACTTGGCGGCGACGAACTCGCCGCTGTTGAGCCGCGCCCAGAACGCCCGGTAGTCGGCGCCTTGCGCCTCGGCGGGCGGCACGAACAGGCTGTGGTGACGACCTTCGATCTCGGTCGACGTATAGCCCAAGGCGCTCAGGAAGTTCGGATTGGCGCGGATGATCGTGCCGTCCAGCTGGAACTCGATCACCGCCTGCGAGCGGTCCATGGCCGCGACCTGGGCCTCCAGGTCCTGGATCCGCCGCGCCTCGGCCTGGCGGGCCGGCTTCTGACCTGAAAACATTGTCGCCCTCGTTGCCGACTAAATGCAGCTGAAGACGAGCTTTAGGCACAATGATGCTTAATGGCATGCTAATTGGAAAACGGCGCCCGACCACAACTCAAAATGGAACCAGAAATCCCTTGTACGACAAGGGCATTACTCTTTTTGGCCAATTAATGAGGCGTTAATTCCGATTTTTCGGGCGAAAAAGCTCTGCGGGTGTATAGGCACGAGCGGCTAAGCCCCGGAATACAGTATGCCTTTGCGTGATCTCATCTCGGCCCTGGCCGACGACCTGGATGTCGGCGTTGTCCTGACCGACGGCCAACTGTCTCCGCCGGGGCCTCACATCCTGTATGTGAATGCAACGTTTGAGCGCATGACGGGCTTCAACCAGGACGAAATCCTGGGGAAAAATCCTCGGATTTTTCAAGGGCCAGCCACAAGTCTGGCGGCGCGCAAGCGTCTGGCCCGCGCCCTGCGCAACGGCGAGCGGCACAGCACCACCCTGGTGAACTACCGCAAGTCGGGTGAAGCCTATCTCTGCGCCATCGACGTCTTCCCGATCATCGCCGCCGACGGCGCCCTGATCAGCGCCGTCGCCCTGGAGCGCGAGGTCGAGCGCCGGCCCGGACGCCGCCCCACGCCCAAGACCGCCTAGGCCAGGGAGTCGGCCTCCCAGGCCAGGAACTCCGGCGTCTCCAGCAGGCGCTCGCAATAGGCGCCGGCCGGACCGGCGTCGCCATAGTCCGACAGATGGATCCCGTAGGTCCGGAAGCGGCTGGCGACCGGCGTGTAGAACGCGTCGGCGATCGACCACTCGCCCACCAGGAACGGCCCGCCCGAGCGCTTGAGCAGCTGGTTCCAGCGCTCGACGATCTTGCGCACGTCCTTCTGGGTGGCCTCGGAGATCGCCACGACGCGCGGCGCCTCTTCCAGCGCCATCGGGCATTCGCCGCGCAGCGACGAGAAGCCCGAATGCATCTCGGCGGCGGCCGAGCGGCCCAGGGCCCGCAGAGCGGGATCCGCCGGCCACAGCTTCGCGGCCGGAAACTTCTCGGCCAGGTATTCGCAGATGGCCAGCGAGTCCCAGACCACCAGATCGCCGTCCTTCAGCACCGGCACCAGGGCGCTGGGCGAGTGCTTGGCGATCTCGGCCTCCGAGGTCCCGACGTGGCGCAGCTCGACCAGGGTCTCCTTGAACGCCTCGCCCGTATGCTTCAGCGCCAGCCAGGGCCGCAGCGACCAGCTGGACCATTTCTTGGTGCCGACGACGATTTCCATGGCGGACTCCTGATCTGCGAACGGGGGTGGCCATTGGCCTTACCTCGCGCATACAGTCGCCTCAACGATTAGAACAACTGTTCGAGGGAGGTCCGCATGGCGGAAGCCGCGATGCCGTCGCCGGTGATCAATCCTGTTTCGTCCGGCTATCGCCGCTACGCCCTCTGGGTGCTGTTGATCATCTACACGCTGAACTTCCTCGACCGGCAGGTGGTCAACATCCTGGCCGAGCCGATCAAGCGCGACCTGGGCCTGGCCGACTGGCAGCTGGGCATGATGACCGGCCTGGCCTTCGCGATCTTCTACACGGTGCTGGGCATCCCGATCGCGCGGATGGCCGAGACCAAGAACCGCCCGTTCATCATCGGCGCCTCCGTGGCGGCCTGGAGCGCCTTCACCGTCCTGTGCGGCTTCACCCAGAACTTCTGGCAGTTGATCCTGGCGCGGATCGGGGTGGGCGTCGGCGAGGCGGGCTGCACCCCGCCAGCCCACTCGCTGATCACCGACTACGTGCCGCGCGAGAAGCGGGCCGGCGCCATCGCCTTCTATTCGATCGGAACGCCGCTGGGCACGCTGGCGGGCATGGCGATGGGCGGACTGGTGGCCGACGCCTACGGCTGGCGCGTGGCCTTCATGGTGGCGGGCGCGCCCGGCGTGCTGTTCGCCCTGATCGCCGCCTTCACCCTGGTCGAGCCCCGCCGGCAACTGGCCGCCGACATCGCCGCCCGCGCCGCCTCGAAGATCAGCTTCGGCGCGGCCCTGGCGGTGCTGGCCACCAAGAAGACCTTCTGGCTGGTGGCCCTGGCGGCCTCGATCAAGGCCTTCGTCGGCTATGGCCACGCGCCGTTCACCGCCTCGTTCTTCTTCCGCGTCCACGGACCGGAGGTGGCCGAACTGGCCGCCCGTTTCGGGCTGAAGTCGGCCGGCTTCCTGGGCCTGGCCCTGGGCCTGATCGGCGGCACGGCCGGCGTGATCGGAGCCTGGTTCGGCGGCATCCTGGCCGATCGCCTGGGGGCCAAGGATCTGCGGGCCTATGTGATCGTGCCGGCCATCGCCTCGCTGGTGACCATCCCGTTCTACATCCTGGCCGTCAGCGTCGGATCGCCGATGGCGGCGATCGGCATCCTGACCATCCCGGTCCTGCTGGGCACGCTGTGGTACGGGCCGGTCTACGCCACGGCCCAGAGCATCGTCGATCCGCACATGCGGGCCACGGCCTCGGCGGTGCTGCTGCTGATCATCAACCTGATCGGGCTCGGCCTGGGACCGGTGGCGGTCGGGGCGCTGAGCGACCTGCTGGCCGGACCGGGCGGACTGGGCGAGGCGCAGGGCGTGCGCTGGGCCCTGATCCTGTCCACCCTGCTGGGCCTGGTGGCGTTCGGCCTGTTCTGGACCGCCCGCAAGACCATCCGCGAGGAGATGGTCGCCTAGCGTCGGGGCGACAGGGTCGCGGCCCTCGGAAAACAGTAGGCCCAGGGATGGGCCTCGACCGGACCGTGGTCCGACGCCAGATCCAGGGCGCGGTGCGATCGGGCGCGGTTCAGCTCGGCGAACGAGACGATCTCCGCGCTGCGGGGCGGCGCGTTGGGTTGCGGGCGGGACAGGGCGTGCATGGCGGACCTCCTGATGACGACCGTCTGACGCGGCCGCTTGAAGCCGCCAGTAGAGACCCGTCGGCCTGAACGGACATGGGCGCCGTCGTTGTCCGCCATTCATCTTCAGGCCGCAAAACCGCGCTGATCGCCTTGCGGCGTTTCCCCTCTGGCCTTGCGGCTTCCGTTACGTCTATGGTCGGCCCAACGATTAGAACAAATGTTTGAAGGGAGAGGCCCAGGATGGCGCAGGCGAACACGCCTGGCGGCGCGAAGCCGCTGTATTCCAATGGTTACAAGGCGACAGTGCTGGCGCTGTTGCTCGCCACCTACACCTTCAATTTCATCGACCGCACGATCATCGCCACCATCGGTCAGGCCATCAAGGTCGACCTCAAGCTGACCGACACCCAGCTGGGCCTGCTGGGCGGGCTGTACTTCGCCCTCCTCTACACCCTGCTGGGCATTCCGATCGCCCGGATGGCCGAGCGCTGGAACCGGGTGACGATCATCTCGGTGTCGCTGGTGATCTGGTCGGGCTTCACCGCCCTGTGCGGCAGCGCCTCCAGCTTCGCCCAACTGGCCCTTTACCGCTTCGGCGTGGGGGTCGGCGAAGCCGGCTGCTCGCCGCCGAGCCACTCGCTGATCAGCGACTATTACGAGCCCAAGAAGCGCGCCTCGGCCCTGTCGATCTATTCGTTCGGCATCCCGTTGGGCACGATGTTCGGGGCGGTGGCCGGCGGCTGGCTGGCCCAGGAGTTCAGCTGGCGCGTGGCCTTCGTGATCGTCGGCCTGCCGGGCATCCTGCTGGCCGTGCTGGTCAAGCTGATCGTCAAGGAACCGCCCCGCGGCCATTCGGAGATCAAGGAGCGCCCGCTCGAGGCCGAGGACGTGGTGGTCGAACCGCCCAAGCCGCCCTTCTCGCTGGCCAATGAGTTCAAGGAGCTGGGCGCGGTCATGGCCGTGCTGTTCGGCAAGTGGCCGGTGCTGCACATGATGCTGGGCGTGACCATCGCCTCGTTCGGCTCGTACGGCTCGGGCGCGTTCGTGCCGCCCTATTTCGTCCGGACCTATGGGCTTGGCCTGGCCCAGGTGGGCCTGATCGTCGGCCTGATCGGCGGTTTCTCGGCCGGGGTCGGCACCCTTGTCGGCGGCTTCCTGACCGACTGGTCGGGCAAGCGCAGCGCCAAGTGGTACGCCCTGGTGCCGGCCATCGGCCTCTTGATCTGCACCCCGATCTACATCGCCGCCTACCTGCAGACCAACTGGCAGACCACCGCCCTGATCCTGCTGGTCCCGGGCATCTTCCACTACACCTACCTGGCCCCGACCTTCGGCGTGGTCCAGAACTCGGTCGAGCCGCGTCGCCGGGCCACGGCCACGGCCCTGCTGTTCTTCTTCCTGAACCTGATCGCCCTGGGCGGCGGGCCGGTGTTCACCGGCTGGCTGATCGACCATCTGGCGCGGTTCCACTTCAATCATCCCGAAGCCTCCACGATCTTCCACGCCCTGGGCGGTTCGTTCACCGACCCCGGCGCGGCCAGCTTCAACGCCCAGTGCCCCGGCGGCCTGGCCCCCAAGGGCTCGCCCGCCGACCTGGCCAAGGCCTGCCACGGCGCCATGGCGCGAGCGACGCAGCAGGGCATCATCGTCTCGCTGTGCTTCTACGCCTGGGCCGCCCTGCACTACGCCCTGGCCGCGATCGGCATGGTCAAGCACATGAAGGACCGGGCCGAGGCGCAGGCCTAAGACAAGGCTGGGGACAGGCCCATGGGCCTGTCCCCAATCGTGGACGCGATCTCTCGTCCTCACGCGGTTCACCGCTGAGCTTGATGGGAAAGGTGCGAAGCGCCCGGGCCTCGCCCGGATGATTTGCAGTTGTAAGTACCGTTTCGACGAAGGTCAGACGCTTCGCGCGGCCGTTATCCGGGAGCCTTCGGATCGCGGATTTTTAACCCGCTCCGATGGAAGCCCCCGACGGGCAGGACGTTGGCGCGTCCCGGACCGCATGAGCGATTTCAGCCCATGCCTGCGGCGTCCGCCGATCCTTCACCGCCTGGGTTTCGTCCTGTGTTGCAAGGCACCTGCCCAGGACCGTCGCGAAGGCTGTCACCAAAGACCACCGACGAACGCTTCCCGCTCGACCACCCCCGAAAGCCGCATCGGTCGCCGTACGTGCGCCCTCCCCATGCTCTCAGGTGCAAGCAGTATGGGGGTGGTTCGAAGGGGTGAGGATAAGTTTGGTCGAGAAAAATTAGGCCGTTGAAATCGCTAAGCTTCATTCGCTGAACGCCGAGCATGGACGCTCTTGAACCCTCTCCCAGAGGGAGAGGGGGGGCCCGCCGCGCAGCGGCGGGAGGGTGAGGGGCTGCTGAGTTCAACGGCGTGCCGGCAGGGCGTTCGCGTGAAACCGGACAGGGCGTCACCCCTCTCCCTCCCACGCCTTCGGCGCGGGTCCCTCCCTCTCCCCTCCGGGAGAGGGTGATCAAGACGCCTCCGCGCCCAAGTAATAATCCCCTTCCCTTGACTCCCCCGGCGGACGGGACCAAACGCCCGCCTCATGATCACCCGCTATTCCCGCCCCGAAGCCGCCGCCATCTGGTCCAGCCAGACCAAGTACAAGATCTGGTTCGAGATCGAGGCCCACGCCGCCGACGCCATGGCGGAGCTGGGGGTCATCCCCAAGCTCGCCGCCGAGACGATCTGGGAAAAGGGCCGCGACGCGGTCTGGGACAGCGACCGCATCGACGAGATCGAGCGCGTCACCAAGCACGACGTCATCGCCTTCCTGACCCACGTGTCGGAAATCGTCGGCCCCGAGGCCCGCTTCCTGCACCAGGGCATGACCAGCAGCGACGTGCTGGACACCTGCTTCGCCGTGCAGCTCAGCAAGGCCACCGACCTCTTGATCGAAGACGTCGACCTGATCCTGGCCGCCCTGAAGCGCCGGGCCCTGGAACACAAGATGACCGTCTGCGTCGGCCGCAGTCACGGCATCCACGCCGAGCCGATCACCTTCGGCCTGAAGCTGGCCGGCTACTATGCCGAGTTCCAGCGCGCCAAGGAGCGCCTGGCCATGGCCAAGTTCGAGATCGCCACCTGTGCGATCTCGGGCGCCGTCGGCACCTTCGCCAACGTCGATCCGCGCGTCGAACAGCACGTGGCCGACAAGATGGGCCTGGTGGTCGAGCCGGTCTCGACCCAGGTGATCCCGCGCGACCGCCACGCCGCCTATTTCTGCGCCCTGGGCGTGGTCGCCTCGTCGGTCGAGCGCCTGGCCACCGAGATCCGCCACCTGCAGCGCACCGAGGTGCTGGAGGCCGAGGAGCCGTTCGAGGTCGGCCAGAAGGGCTCGTCCGCGATGCCGCACAAGCGCAACCCGATCCTGACCGAGAACCTGACCGGCCTGGCCCGTCTGGTCCGTTCGGCCGTGACCCCGGCCCTCGAGAACGTCGCCCTCTGGCACGAGCGCGACATCAGCCACTCGTCGGTCGAGCGCGGCATCGGGCCGGACGCCACGATCCACCTCGACTTCGCCCTGCGCCGCCTGGCCGGGGTGATAGAGCGCTTCAACATCTATCCCGACAACATGGCCAAGAACCTGGACAAGCTGGGGGGCCTGGTGTTCTCGCAGCGGGTGATGCTGGCCCTGACCCAGAAGGGCGTGTCGCGCGAGGACGCCTATGCCGCCGTGCAGGGCAACTCGATGAAGGTGTGGCGCGGCGAAGGCCGGTTCATCGACTTCCTGAAGGCCGACCCGGTCGTGTCCAAGGCCCTGTCGGACGCCGAGCTCGAGGAGCTGTTCGACTACGGCTACCACACCAAGAATGTCGACGTGATCTTCAAGCGGGTCTTCGGCGAGCAGGCCTAAACTTGCGCCCAGTGGCCCGCAAGGCAGGCTTTCCGGCGGTCGTCGACGCAAGCACCCGCGTCCTGATCCTGGGCAGCCTGCCGGGCGAGGCCTCGCTAGCCGTCGCCCAGTACTACGGCAATCCGAGGAACGCCTTCTGGCGGCTGATGGAGGGCGTGCTCGACACGCCCCTGGTCCCGCTGGCCTACGAGGATCGCCTGGCCGCCCTGCTCTCGCGCGGCGTGGGCCTGTGGGACGTGATCGCCGAGGCCGAACGCCCCGGCAGCCTGGACGCCGCCATCCGCGATCCGGCGGCCAACGACCTGGTCGCCCTGATCGACAGCCTGCCTGCCCTGCGGCTGGTGGCCTTCAACGGCGGCACGGCGGCTAAGCTGGGCGGCCGGCTGATCGGGGAGCGTGTCCCAACAATCGCCCTGCCCTCGTCATCCCCAGCGCATGCCGCGCGGACGTTTGCGCACAAGGCCCAGGCTTGGGGTCAGCTTGCGCCCTGGCTAGGGGACGAGCACCAAACCCCTCTCTCATAGAGAGAGGGAGGGGCCCGCCGCGCAGCGGTGGGAGGGTGAGAGGTTACACCGCCAGCCGGCAGATCACGGTCGTTTCAGCGCCTTCGCAGGGCAGAGGCAGGCTCGCATACGGTCATCAGCGGATATGTCAGAGCTTCGTTCTGAGAGAGTGAAACCTCTCACCCTCCCACGCCTTCGGCGCGGGTCCCTCCCTCTCTCCATGAGAGAGGGATTCGGATCACCCCGCCTTCGCGCCCTTCCAGTTGATCACGTGATAGACCGCGTTCGTCGTCCCGATATTGCGCAGCGCGTGCGGGCTGTTCGACGCGTTGAAGATCACCCCGCCGGGGCCGACCTTCTTCCACACGCCGCCCGACAGGGTCTCGACCTGGCCCTCGCGGATGATCACCAGCTCCTCGTTCGGGTGGGTGTGCGGCGGGTGCGAGCTGGTTCCGGGCTTCAGCGTGGTGACGTGCAGCTCCAGCTCCTCCAGCGTCGCGGTCGGGCCCTTGGCGACCTGGGCGTAGGTTCCCACGTCGGTGTCGTGCGGCTTCATCTCCTCCCAGGGCCAGACCGAGGGGCCGATCAGGGCCGGCTTCGGGGCCTGGGCGACGGCGACGCCCGCCAGGGTCAGGACAGCCGCGCCGGCGGCGATCGCGAGGTCGCGCTTGGTGATCTTCATGTGGCTGTTCCTAGAAGGTGTAGGGCTTGCGCTGCGGACGGCTCAGCAGGGCGTTGGCGGCGTCGTCGCCGATGAAGCGCTCGGCCTTGGGGTCCCAGTGCAGCCGTCGGCCCGTCTTCATGGCCGCGTGGTGCAGCAGGCAGGTCGAGCAGGCGCGGTGGCCGATCTCGATGGGAGCCGACGGCGGCTCGCGGCTGCGGATCGAGACCAGCCAGTCGCCGTGCTGCTCGGTGCTGCGGCGCAGGTGGATCTCGTTCGGACCGATCACGCTGTCCAGGATCTTCGGATCGCTGGCCGCCAACGCCGGGGTCGGCTTGGCGCCGAAGCTGGGGTCGCTGGAGGTGACGGGGGCGTCGCGGGCGACGAAGATCCAGCCCTCGGTCCCGATGAACTTCACGCCGTTGGGGAAGTCGCCCGAGATGTCCATGGTCACGCCGTTGGCGTAGCGGGCGTGGGTCAGGAACTTGCCGTGCACGTTCCACAGGCCGCTCTTGGGGAACTCGGCCGAGCCCCAGATCTCGACCGGACCCGTGTGCTCCATGTCCATGCCCCAGTGGGCGGTGTCGACGTGGTGCGCGCCCCAGCCGGTGATCATGCCGGCCCCGAACTGCTCGCAGCGCAGCCAGCCGGGCCGGTCGAACGAGCCCTGCGGATGGACCCGCAGCTCGGTGTAGTAGGCCTCCGGCGTCGAGCCGAGCCAGGCGTCGTAGTTCAGGTTCGGCGGGATCGGCATCCGCGGCGCCTCGGGGCCCGAAGGGTCTCCCGGCAGGCCGACCTCCACGTGCTTCAGCGCCCCGATCCGGCCGTTGCGGACCAGCTCGCAGGCCCGCAGGAACTGCGGCCAGGGCTTTTGCGAGCGCTGTTGCGAGCCGATCTGCAGGATGCGGTCGGTGGCGGCCACCGCGTCGCTGAGATAGCGGCCCTCGGCGATGGTCAGCGAGGCCGGCTTCTGCAGATAGACGTCCTTGCCCGCCCGCACGGCGTGGACGCCCAGGATGGCGTGCTGGTGATCCGGCGTGGCGATGATCACCGCGTCGATGTCCTTGTTGGCCAGCAGGGCGTGGTGGTCGTCGTAGGCGAGCGCCCCGTCCCAGGTGCGGCCGAACTTCCTGGAATAGGTCTCGTTGACCAGGACCTTGCCGGCCTCGAGCCTTTTGGAGTCCAGGTCGCAGACCGCCAGGATCTGGGCGTGGTCGTACTTGAAGGTCTCGGCCATGTCGTGGCCGCGGGCGATGCGGCCCACGCCGATCACCCCGACATTGATCCGGTTGCTGGGCGCGTTCTGGCCGAACACGGTCGAGGGCACGATCGTCGGGAAGGCCACGGCGGCGGCCGCCCCGGCCTGCAGGACGTGACGACGGGAAAGCTTGCTCATGATCCCCTCCCCGCTCAGGCCGTGACCGGCCGGGTGGCGGTCTTCTGGGCGGTCAGCACCAGTTCGGCGGCCAGCAGGGCCTGGTCCTGGTCCTGGGCGACCGAGGTGCGCTCGACGATGTCGGCGACGAACTGCGGGCCGAACGGCAGGACGACCTGCGAGCAGTCGATGTAGCGGGCCTGCTTCTTGTCGACGATCAGCAGGTGGTTGCCGCCGGGCCGGCCGGTGGGGTCGACGTACTTGCGCAGCTCGATATAGCCCTCGGTCCCCAGCAGGAACAGCCGGCCGTCGCCCCACACGCCCAGGCCATCGGGGGTGAACCAGTCGACGCGGACATAGCCGGTGCCGCCGTCGCCGACCGCGGTCATGTCGCCGAAGTCCTCGAACTTCGGATGGTCCTTGTTGGCCAGGTTGCCGGTCTGGGACGCGACCACCTTGGCCGTCTTGCTGCCGGTGTAGAACAGGAACTGGTCGGCCTGGTGCGAACCGATGTCGGTCAGGATGCCGCCGTAGCGGGCCTTGTCCCAGAACCAGTCGGGGCGCCCGGTCCCGATCCGGTGCGGGGCCAGGTTGACGGTCTGGACCACCTTGCCGATCGCCCCGGCCTGGACCAGTTCGCCGGCCTTGACCGCCGCCGGCACTTCCAGCCGCTCGGAATACATGATCGCGTACTTGCGGCCGGTCTTCTTCACCGCCGCGCGCACCTGGGCCAGCTGTTCCAGGGTGATGATGCCGGGCTTGTCGGCCAGATAGTCCTTGCCCGAGGCCATGACCCGCAGGCCCAGGGGCGTGCGCTGGTCGGGGATCGGGGCGGCGGCGACCAGCTGGATGGACTTGTCCTGCAGGATCTCGTCCTCGCTGCGCGCCAGGGGCACGTCGCCGAACTGCTTGCGGAAGTCGGCGATCTGCTTGGGGTCGGTCGCCAGGAACGAGACCAGCTCGCCGCCGCCCCGCTTCACCGCCGCCGTCATGCTCATGATGTGGTAGTGGTCCAGGCCGATCACCGAGAAGCGGATGCGGTGCTTGGGCGTGGGGTCCATGCCCGGCGCGGCCACCTCCTGGGTCGCGCCCTCATAGGACGCGCCTTGGGCCGGGAAGGCCGACGCCGCGCCGGCGAGTCCCGCCGCCAGCAGAAAGCCGCGCCTGTTGGCCAGATCCTTCATGTCGTCCTCCCGGATGTGGCGGCTTTGGCCGCCTTATGCGTCCACCCATGGTCTGACCATGAGCAGCTAGTCATCAGACCATTGAATTCGCCGGAAGGAAAACGCTTTCACGGCGGGCGCCGCATCAGTCTCTTAGGGCCAGCCTCCACATTACAATGTTTTCATCTGCGCCCGTCCGGCATCTAGGGCAGCATCGAGGTTTGGGGCTGTTTCAGGACCACGTCATGCGCAACATCCTGCTGGCCGCCGTTTCGGCGCTCGCGATTTCATCCACCGCCGCCTTCGCGGCCGATCCGCCCATGAAGCCGATGTACGGCGACTGGGGCGTCGACCTGACGGCCGGCGACAAGTCGGTCTCGCCCGGCGCCGATTTCGACAAGTACGCCAACGGCGCCTGGGCCGCGCGCACCGAGATCCCCGCCGACCAGGGCTCGGCTGGGGTCGGGTACGACGTCTACAACCGCTCGCAGGACCAGCTGCGCACCCTGATCGAGACGGCCGAGCCCTCGACCCAGATCGGCGCCCTCTACAAGAGCTTCGTCGACGAGGCCAAGGTCGAGGCGGTCGACGACAAGCCGCTGAAGGCGGACCTGGCCAAGATCGCCGCGATCAAGACCAAGGCCGACTTCGCCGTCGCCATGGGCCACACCCAGGGCGGGTTCGGCAGCGGGGTGTTCTCGCTGGACATCTATCCGGACGCCAAGAACCCCGAGATCAACACACTGTATATCGGCCAGGCCGGCCTGGGCCTGCCCGACCGCGACTACTACCTGACCGACGGCTTCAAGCCGCAGCGCGAGGCCTACACCGCCTTCGTCGAGCGGGCCCTGAAGATGGCCGGCTATCCGGATCCGGCCAAGTCGGCCGCCGACGTGTTTGCCTTCGAGACCAAGATCGCCAAGGTCAGCTGGGAAGTCGCCGAGCGCCGCGACATCGACAAGACCTACAACCCGACCACCGTGACCGAGCTGAACGGCTACGCGCCCTTCCCCTGGTCGCCCTACCTGGCCGCGGCCGGCATGCCGGGCCTGACCAATGTGGTGCTGGGCGAGAAGACCGCCGTGCGCGACATCGCCAAGGTCTATGACGAGACGCCGCTGGAGACCCTGAAGGCCTGGCAGACCTTCAACGTGATCGCCGAGACCTCGCCCTACCTGTCCAAGCGCTTCGTCGACAGCCGCTTCGAGTACATCAAGGCCCTGACCGGCCAGTCGGCCCTGCGGCCCCGCTGGAAGCGCGGCGTGCAGCTGGTCGACGGCAGCCTGGGCGAGGTGGTCGGCCAGACCTACGTCGCCAAGTACTTCCCGCCCAGCTCCAAAGCCCAGATGGTCGAGCTGATCGCCAACCTGAAGACGGCCATGGCGGCGCGGATCCAGAAGGCCCCGTGGATGAGCCCGGCCACCAAGACCGAGGCCCTGACCAAGCTCAGCAAGATGCAGGTGATGGTCGGCTATCCGGACAAGTGGCGCGACTATTCGGGCCTGAAGCTGGACGTCAACGACCTGTACGGCAACGTCACGGCCAGCCGGCGCTTCGAGTGGGCCTACACGCTGAGCGACCTGGGCAAGCCGGTCGACCACGGCAAGTGGGGCATGACCCCGCAGACCGTGAACGCCTACAACGGCGGGCTGGAGAACAAGATCGTGTTCCCGGCCGGCATCCTGCAGGCGCCCTATTTCGACCCGGCCGCCGACCCGGCGGTGAACTACGGCGCGATCGGCGCGGTGATCGGCCACGAGATCAGCCACGGCTTCGACGACCAGGGCCGCAAGATCGACGCCACGGGCAAGCTGCGCGACTGGTGGACCGCCGAGGACGCCAAGCGCTTCGACGCCCAGGCCGACGTGCTGGGCAAGCAGTACGACACCTACGAGCCGGTGCCGGGCAGCAAGATCAACGGCAAGCTGACCATGGGCGAGAACATCGCCGACCTGGCCGGGCTGCAGGTGGCCCTGGACGCCTACCACGCCTCGCTGGGCGGCAAGCCGGCCCCGGTGATCGGCGGGCTGACCGGCGACCAGCGCCTGTTCCTGGCCTTCGCCCAGTCCTGGCAGGACAAGTCGCGCCCCGACTCGCTCAAGCAGCAAATGGCGTCCGACCCGCACTCGCCGTCGTCGTTCCGCGTGGTGGGCCCCACCCGCAACGTCGACGCCTGGTACGCCGCGTTCGGGGTCAAGCCCGGCGACACCTATTATCTCGCGCCGGAAGCCCGCTCGCGGGTCTGGTAAGCGTTTTCGAGCGAAGTGGACGCCGGTTCGCGTGAAGAAAACGCGACAAACAAAAACTCTAAAATGCAAAAGGGCCGCCCCTCGGGGCGGCCCTTTCAGCATCGAAAGCTCGAAAGCCTTATTCGCCGGCGGCGATTTGGCCGCGGGCCAGGGCCAGCAGCTCGTCCATCTTCCGACGAACTTCGCCTTCACCGACATTGACGCCCGAACCCTTCAGGTCGCCGGCGACCTTGCGCAGGACGTCCTCGTCGCCGGGCTGCTCGAAATCGGACTTCACCACGGCGCGGGCGTACTCCTCGATGGTGGCCAGGCCCATCAGACCGGCCGCCCATTCGCCCAGCAGGCGGTTGCGACGGGCGGTCGCCTTGAATTCCTGTTCCTGCTCCAGCGCGAACTTGCGTTCGAAACCCTGTTCGCGTTCGTCGAAGGTGGTCATGAAAGCCCCAATAGTCTCTGAGCCGGCTGCATATCCCGTGGCGAGCCGCCCGGCAATCGTAAGCAACGCCGCATCCTCGCCGATCCGCTCACAATCCCGCCGATGAGACTAGGGCTGTTTGCGCCAAGGGCCGCGTTCAGCTAGTTTCGAGACGACATTTTTCGTGAGCGGCCTTGAGTCGAACGCCGCGCGCAGCTATCCGCCGCGCGCGCTTTTCGTTTCTCCGGATAATTCCGGGATGGGGCGCGCCCGCAACCAGAAGGGCCTCGACGAGAGCCATGACCACCCGCCGCAAGAAGATCTACGAAGGCAAGGCCAAGATCCTGTACGAGGGCCCCGAGCCGGGCACCCTCATCCAGTACTTCAAGGACGACGCCACCGCCTTCAACGCCCAGAAAAAGGCGGTCCTCGAGGGCAAGGGCGTGATCAACAACCGCATCAGCGAGTACATCATGACTCGCCTGAACGGCATCGGCGTGCAGAACCACTTCATCCGCCGCCTGAGCCTGCGCGAACAGCTGATCAAGGAAGTCGAGATCATCCCGCTCGAGGTCGTGGTGCGCAACATCGCCGCAGGCTCGATCGCCACGCGCCTGGGCCTGACCGAAGGCACCCCGCTGCCGCGCTCGATCATCGAGTTCTACTACAAGGACGACAAGCTGGGCGACCCGATGGTCTCCGAGGAGCACATCACCGCGTTCAACTGGGCCGCCACCCAGGAGATCGACGACATGATGGCCATGGCCCTGCGGGTGAACGACTATCTGTCGGGCCTGTTCAGCGGCGTCGGCATCACCCTGGTGGACTTCAAGATCGAGTTCGGCCGCGTCTACGAAGGCGACTTCAGCCGCGTGATCCTGGCCGACGAGATCAGCCCCGACAGCTGCCGGCTGTGGGACACGGCCACCAACGAGAAGATGGACAAGGACCGGTTCCGCCGCGACCTGGGCAATGTCATCGAAAGCTACACCGAGGTGGCCCGCCGCCTCGGCATCATGAAGGAAATGCCCACCGTCATCCAAGGCGGCGTGCACTAGCGGATTGAACCTTCTCCCAGAGGGAGAAGGAGGGGCCCGCGCCGCAGGCGTGGGAGGATGAGGGGTTACACCCTCAACCGTCAGGCCCCGTAACCCCTCACCCTCCCAAGCTTCGCTTGGGTCCCTCCCTCTCCCTCGGGGAGAGGGTGCAAAAGGTTGGAAGCGCGATGAAAGCCAAGGTCCAAGTGTTCCTCAAGCCCGGCGTCCTGGACGTTCAGGGCAAGGCCGTCGAAGCCGCCCTGCACGGCCTGGGCTGGGCCGACGTCTCGGGCGTGCGGGTGGGCCGCACCATCGAGTTCGACCTGACCCAGACCGACGCCGCCAAGGCCGAGGCCGAAGTCAAGGCCATGTGCGACAAGCTGCTGGCCAACACGGTCATCGAAAGCTACCGCGTCGAGATCGCCTGACGGTCTTCGCGGGTTCGCCCAAGGAACGAGCGCCCTCCTCCGGAGCGGCGCTTTTTCTTTGTCTGGACCTTCCCTCCAAACTTCGCCGCACCATGTTCGATCAAACCGGCGGAGGGATCCCATGAGCGCGAAGTTCGAACTGGCCCAGGTCAATATCGGTCGCCTGCACGCGCCGGTCGATCACCCGATGATCAAGGACTTCTTCGACAATCTCGACCCGATCAACGCCCTGGCCGAGGCCTCGCCCGGCTTCGTCTGGCGGCTGAAGGGCGAGGGCAACAACGCCTCCGATCTACAGCCGTTCGAAGATCCGTTGATGGCGATCAACATGTCGGTCTGGACCGACATTCCGTCGCTGGGCGCCTTCGTCTACCGCAGCGGCCACATCCAGTTCATGCGCCGCCGCCGCGAGTGGTTCGAACACATGGACCTCTACATGGTCCTGTGGTGGGTGCCAGCCGGCCACCGCCCGACGATCGACGAGGCCAAGGAGAAACTGGCGCTGCTCGAAGCCAACGGCCCGACGCCCGAGGCCTTCACCTTCAAGATCCCCTTCCCGGCCCCGGACGAGGCGAGCGTGGAGCCGGTGCTGGACGAGTGCGCCTAGCGACCATCTGAACGCTTCGCCCGTCCGTGAGTTGTTTCAGCAGGGCCTCGCGCCCTGGCTGGGACATTGTGATGGGCGTAGGCCGCAGGGAGTTCCTCTTGGGATCCGGCTTGGCGATGGCCGCCGGGTCGGCCCTGGCGCGACAGGTCGCCGTTCCCGCGCCGCCCAAGATACCGCCGGGCTCTTACCCCGGCCCGGCTTCGCCCGGCGGCTCTGCAAAGCCGACACCGCCGACCTCGTACCCCAAACCAGCGCCAACGACCTCGTACGCCAAGCCCGGCGCCGCACCCGCGACGCCGACCCCCGCGACCACGCCGTCCGGCGCGCCGCTGCCGCCGGTCGACTGGGCCGCCGTGAAGGCCCAGTTCCAGACCGCGCCGGACGAGATCAACATGAGCGCCATGCTGATCGCCACCCACCCGCTGCCGGTGCGCCGGGCGATCGACCAGTTCCGCCGCGAGCTGGACTGGCGGCCGGTGACCTATCTGGAGGACAACAATCGCCGCCTCCAAAGCTACAGCCGCGCCGCCGCCGGCCGCTATCTGGGCGTCGCCGGCGACCAGGTGGCCCTGACCGACAGCACCACCCTGGGCGCGGCCCTGGTCTACGGCGGGCTGAAGCTGGGCTATGGCGACGAGATCGTCACCACCAACCAGGACTATTACATCACCCACGAGAGCCTGCGTCGCGCCGCCCTTCGCAACGGTTCGGTGGTGCGCCGCATCGATCTGTTCGACAGCATCGAGACGGTGTCCGAGGCCCAGATGGTCGCCCGGCTGATGGCGGCGGTCACCCCGCGCACACGGGCCTTCGCCCTGACCTGGGTGCATTCCAGCACCGGCCTGAAACTGCCCCTGGCCGCCATCTCGGCCGCCCTGGCCCAGGTGAACGCCACGCGCCAGGAGCCCGAGCGGATCATCCTGGCGGTCGACGGCGTGCACGGCTTCGGCAACCAGGACGCCACCCTGGTCAGCCTGGGCTGCGACATCTTCATCGCCGGCTGCCACAAGTGGCTGTTCGGTCCGCGCGGCACCGGCGTCATCGCCGCCAACACCCTGGGCTGGCAGCGGATGCGCCCTTCGGTGCCCAGCTATGTCGACAGCGCCGCCTGGACCGCCTGGATCAACAACGCGCCCTTGCTGGAGAACAACGACGGCCCGCTGATGTCGCCCGGCGGCTTCAAGGCGTTCGAGCACCTATGGTCGATCCCCGTGGCGATCGAATTCCACGAGAAGATCGGCAAGGCCCAGGTGGCCGCCCGCACGGCCGAACTGGCCGAGCAGTTGAAGGCCGGGCTGTCGCTGATGCCCCATGTGCGGCTGGTCACGCCCCGCGATCCCAGGCTGTCGGCCGGCATCGTCTCGTTCGACGTCCAGGGCCTGTCGACCGACGCCGCGGTCGCCACCCTGCGCCGCCGCCGGATCATCGCCTCGGCCGCCCCCTACGCGATCCCGCACGTGCGGCTGACGCCCAGCCTGATGAACAGCCCGGCCGAGGTGGACCTGGCCCTGGCGGAAGTTCGCGGCTTGGCGAGCGTTTAAGGGCGAAGCGCCGCTGACATCCTCCGCGAACGGTGCTACAGGCCCGCGCCATGAAAGCCGCCGTCGTCGTCTTCCCCGGTTCCAATTGCGATCGCGACTGCAAGGTCGCCATCGAGCGCTCCGCCGGAGCCCGCGTTGAAATGGTCTGGCACCAGGAGACGGCCCTGCCGGACGACCTGGACCTGATCGTCCTGCCCGGCGGCTTCTCCTACGGCGACTACCTGCGCTGCGGGGCCATGGCGGCCCAGAGCCCGGTGATGCGCGAAGTCATCGACGCGGCGGCCAAGGGCGTCGCGGTCGTCGGCATCTGCAACGGCTTCCAGGTGCTGTGCGAGGCGGGCCTGCTGCCCGGCGCCCTGCTGCGCAACGAGAAGCTGAAATACATCTGCAAGCCGGTGGCCCTGGACGTGGTCAACAGCCAGACCCGTTTCACCGCCAGCTTCGGCGAGCAGCGCGAGGCGGTGATGACCGTCGGCAACGGCGAAGGCAACTTCTTCGCCGACATCGAAACCCTTGACCGCATCGAGGGCGAAGGCCAGGTGGTGTTCCGCTACCAGGACAATCCCAACGGCTCGGCCCGCGACATCGCCGGCATCATGAACGCCGGCGGCAACGTGCTGGGCCTGATGCCCCACCCCGACCGCTCGTTCGACCCGGACCTGGGGTCGGAAGACGGCGCGATCCTGTTCCGAAGCATCTTCGCCAGCGCCTGACGACAGAAAGTGGGGGTTTCAATGCGTCGCCTAGCCGCCACTGGAACCGCCTTCCTCGCCGCGCTGTCGATGGCCGCCGTCGCCCACGCCGCCGACGACCGCTGCGGCTACGGCGATTTCGTCCACTTCGCCCAGGACGGGGTGGCGGTCTACAAGGTCTCGCCGCCCAGCCAGGGACGGGCCTACTTCCACAATGACGGCCAGGGCTGCCCCGACACCCCAAGCTGCCGGCTGAAGAGCTATCTCGTCGTCCAGGACGAGGTGCTGGTCAGCAAGGTCGAGAACGGCTGGGCCTGCGCCTGGTACGGACGCGGCGAGCGCCATACTGTGGGCTGGCTGAAGAAGGCGGACCTGATCAAGTCCGCCGTCGCTCCCTCCGGCGAAGGCGACTGGCTGGGCGATTGGAGCTTCGGCGACAACCAGATCACGATCAAGCGCGACAAGAAGGGCCTGCGCGCCGTCGGCGACGCGGTCTGGACCGGCCCAGCCTCCCAGCACGTGGGCTCCTTCGAGGGCCCGATCGAGGTCAAGGGCGTCAGCGCCGAATATGCCGACCCCGAAGGCACGGAGCCCTTCTGCGATGTCCGCATGCGGCGCGTGGGCAAGCACATGGTCGTCGCCGACAGCGGAAGCTGCGGTGGTGCTTCGGTGAGCTTCGACGGCGTCTACGCGCGCTAGCGTCGCCGAAACGCTGTTATATTATAGCGCCCCCTGAAAACCGCTCCTAAGGTGCCGACGCCATTGGGGAGCTTTTCCATGAGTCTTGCGTCCAACCTCCGCGCCGGCCTGCTGGCCGCCGCCGCCCTCACCGCCTTCGTCGCGACCACCGCCCACGCCCAGACCCCGCCGCTCACGCCGGACATCGACGGCAAGTACGCCGCGCCCAAGGCCGGCTACGACTACGACAAGCGCGTGGTCATGGTGCCGATGCGCGACGGGACCAAGCTCTACACCGTGATCGTGGTGCCCAAGGGCGCCAGGAACGCCCCGATCCTGCTGACCCGCACGCCCTACAACGCCGCCAAGCGCACCGCGCGCAACGACAGCCCGTCCATGCTGGCCACCCTGGCCGAGGGCGACGGCGTGTTCGTCCAGGCCGGCTACATCCGCGTCATCCAGGACATCCGCGGCAAGTACGGCTCGGAAGGCGACTACGTGATGACCCGGCCGTTGAAGGGGCCGCTGAACAACAGCGAGGTCGACCACTCGACCGACGCCTACGACACCATCGAGTGGCTGACCAAGAACGTGCCCGAGACCAACGGCAAGGTCGGCATGCTGGGCAGCTCGTATGAGGGCTTCACCGTGGTGATGGCGCTGGTGAACCCGCACCCGGCGCTGAAGGTCGCCGCGCCGATGAGCCCGATGGTCGACGGCTGGATGGGCGACGACTGGTTCCACCACGGCGCCTTCCGCCAGCCGAACTTCGACTACTTCACCGGCCAGACCACCAAGCGCGGCGCCGGCGAAAGCGTCCAGCGCGGCGCCTATGACGACTACCAGACCTTCCTGAAGGCCGGTTCGGCCGGCGACTTCGCCAAGGCCCACGGCCTGGACGCCCTGCCCTGGTGGAAGAAGGTCAGCGAACACCCGGCCTACGACGCCTTCTGGCAGGAGCAGGCCCTCGACAAGACCATGGCCAAGCAGCCCTTGACGGTGCCGACCATGTGGATCCAGGGCCTGTGGGACCAGGAAGACATGTGGGGCGCGGTGCACAGCTACGCCGCCGTCGAGCCCAAGGACGGGGCCAACGACAAGAACTACCTGGTGCTGGGCCCCTGGCGGCACAGCCAGGTCAATTACGACGCCTTCAACCTGGGCGTCTTCAAGTGGGACGGCGACACCGCCCTGCAGTTCCGCCGCGACGTCCTGCTGCCGTTCTTCAATCAGTACCTAAAGGACGGCGCGCCCAAGGCCGACACCCCGCCGGTGCTGATCTACGATCCGGGCCAGAACCACTGGGATCGCTACAAGTCCTGGCCGCAAGGCGGGACCAAGGCGTTGTACCTGGAGCCCAACGGCGGCCTGGGCTTCAGCGCCCCGGCGGCCGCCAAGGGTCCGGCGGCCTATGACGAATATGTCTCCGATCCGGCCAAGCCCGTGCCCTACATCCCGCGCCCGATGCAGTTCGGCGACCGCAGCCGCTGGACGCCGTGGCTGGTCACCGACCAGCGCAGCGTCGCCGACCGCACCGACGTGCTCAGCTATGTGTCCGAGCCCCTGACCGCGCCGCTGAAGATCGCCGGCGTGCCGAAGGTCAACCTGACCGCCTCGACCAGCGGGACGGACAGCGACTGGGTGGTCAAGCTGATCGACGTCTTCCCCGACGAGGTCCCCAGCCAGCCCGAACTGGGCGGCTACCAGCTGGCCGTGGGCATGGACATCTTCCGCGGCCGCTATCGCGAGAGCTTCAGCGATCCCAAGGCGCTGAAGCCCAATGCGCCGCTGAAGTACCAGTTCATCCTGCCGACCGCGAACTACACCTTCCAGCCGGGCCACCGGATCATGGTGCAGGTGCAGTCCAGCTGGTTCCCGCTCTATGACCGCAACCCGCAGACCTTCGTGCCCAACATCTTCTTCGCCAAGCCGGCGGACTATGTGAAGGCGACGCAGCGGGTCTATCACGCGGGGGATACGGCCAGCTTCATCGAGCTGCCGGTGGTGGCTCAGTAGCTCACGGACTTGCCCCCACCTGCCCGCTGCGCGGTCTGTCCGCCCCCATAGGGGGCGGAGGATGCGTGCTCGTTCCTCTTCCCCCTAATGGGGGAAGACGGTCGCGAAGCGACCCGTAGGGGGCAAGTGGTCAGTTACAACGAAAAGGGCCGGAGGCTTGCGCCTCCGGCCCTCCTTCACATTCACGGAGCAGTCGTCGTCAGCGGTCGCGCCGCTGCTGATCGGCCTGGTTGGCCTGGCCGCCCGGATTGCGGCCCTGTTCGTTCTGGCGATTGCGATCGCCCTGTTGCTGCTGCTGACCCGGGGACTGTCGCTGCGGGTCGTTCTGCTGCTGTTGCGGATTCCGGGTCTTTTTGTCTTCACCCATGGCTTTCTCCTTGGACAGCGCGCCGATCGCGCACGAAGGAGAAAACGGCTCGGGATTCACCCCGTTCCCAGCGCCAAGCTGCCTTAGTTCCGGCTTAGCTTTTGAATCTTCACCGGATTTTCGATAATCTGCCCCTTCATATAAGGGTCGTCGGCCTTGGTCACGGTGGGGGCGTCGTGGATCTTGCGGACCACGTCCATGCCCTCGACCACCTTGCCGAACGCCGCGAAGCCCTGGCCGTCCTTGTTGCGGGCGCCGCCGAAATCCAGGGCCGGATTGTCGCCGATGCAAATGAAGAACTCCGAACCCGCCGAGCCCGGCTGGTCACGCGCCATCGAGATCACCCCGTCGGTGTGCAGCACGCCCGTGACCTTGGTGGTCTCGTGGGTGATGGCGGGCAGCGGGCTGTCGTCGCGGTTCAGCCCGCCCTGGATGACGCTGATGGTGGCGGGGTTGTTGTCGTTCTTCGGCGAGACCGTCCGGTAGAAAGCGCCGCCGTCCAGCAAATGCTGGTCCGCATAGGCCAGGAAATTGGCCACGGTGATCGGCGCCTTGTCCGGATAGAGCTCGATGACGATCGGCCCGAGATCCGTGACCATCCGCACCCGGACAGGCGCGGCCCCCGCGGCGGTCAGCGGCAGGGCGGCGGCGAGCGCCAGCAGATGGCGGCGGGAGATCATTCGAAAACTCGCTTTACGTCCGTGAGGCCAAAGTCGTTGCCCTTGAACAGCAGCGGCTGATCGAGGCTGCGCGAAAGGCCGTAGGCTACGCTGTCGCCGATGTTGAGCTTGGCGCGATGGCGGCCTTTGCCAAAGCGCATCAGGCCTTCGGTCGCCAAGCGCTGCTGCGCTTGGTCAAACGGAACCACCGTCAGGTCATAGAGCCGGATGAATTCGTCCAGGATGTCCGTTGGCTCCCCCTCGAAATCTTTGCCAAGCAAGACCGAAGCGCATTCGACCAAGGTCATGGTCGAGACCCATTTGGAGGCGGCGGCTTCCATGGCTTCGGAGAACCTATCCCGCTCGGGTTCGCCAGCGATCATGGCGTAGATTGCCGAGGTGTCGACGACCATCAAATGAGTTCGCCGAACTCGCCGTACATCTCGGCTTCGATCTCTTCACGCGTACGGCCATTTCTCGGGCGGGCGTCCAATTCGGCAAAGAAGGCCGCAAGCTCAGCCTTACGCTTGGCCTGCGCAGATCCGTCGGGCTCCAGCCGCGACGCCTTTTCCGCCACGGCCTGGTGAATTGTTTCGGTCAAACTCTCGCCTGTCGCGGCTGCGACCTTGCGGACGAGGTCCTCTGTATCGGCGCGCTTGATGCTAATGCCCATTCTAGAACCACCTTTGACGTTTCTAGAATATAGCGGAATCCCCCCGGCCGCGCTAGAAGGCCCGCCCATGAGCACCTCGCCCTCCCCCACGAAGTCCATGGCCGACACGGCCCGTGAATTTGGCCTCAACGCGGAGGAGTACGGCGTCGTCCTCGACCGCCTGGGCCGAGAGCCCAACCTGGTCGAGCTGGGGGTGTTCTCGGTGATGTGGTCCGAGCACTGCTCGTACAAGTCGTCGAAGAACCAGCTGAAGAAGTTCCCGATCACCGGTCCGCGGGTGATCTGCGGCCCCGGCGAGAACGCCGGCGTGATCGACATCGGCGACGGCGACGCCATCATCTTCAAGATGGAGAGCCACAATCACCCCTCCTACATCGAGCCCTACCAAGGCGCGGCGACGGGCGTGGGCGGGATCATGCGCGACGTCTTCACGATGGGCGCGCGGCCGATCGCCCTGTTGAACGCCCTGCGCTTCGGCGAGCCCGAGCACCCCAAGACCAAGCGCCTGGTCGACGGCGTGGTGGCCGGCATCGCCGGCTACGGCAACTGCGTGGGCGTGCCTACGGTCGCGGGCGAGACCAACTTCCACAAGGGCTACAACGGCAACATCCTGGTCAACGCCATGTGCGTGGGCCTGGCCGACGCCGACAAGATCTTCTACTCGGCCGCCCCCGGTTCGGGCCTGGCCGTGGTCTATTTCGGCTCCAAGACCGGCCGCGACGGCATCCACGGCGCGACCATGTCGTCGGCCGAATTCTCGGAAGACTCCGAGGAGAAGCGCCCCACCGTCCAAGTCGGCGACCCCTTCGCCGAGAAGCTGCTGATCGAGGCCACGCTGGAGCTGATGGCCACCGGCGCCGTCGCCGCCATCCAGGACATGGGCGCGGCGGGCCTGACCTCCTCGTCGGTCGAGATGGCCGGCAAGGGCGGGGTCGGCATCGAGCTGAACATGGACATGGTGCCCCAGCGCGAAACCGGCATGAGCGCCTACGAGATGATGCTCTCGGAAAGCCAGGAGCGCATGCTGGCGGTGTTGAAGCCCGGCCGCGAGCGCGACGGCCACGCCATCTTCGAGAAGTGGGGCCTGGACGCCGCCGTCATCGGCTACACCACCGACACTGGCCGCCTGGTGCTCAAGCACCACGGCGAGACCGTCTGCGACGTGCCGCTGGCCCCGCTGTTCGACGATGCGCCGCTGTATGACCGCCCCTGGGTCCAGCCGACGCTGCATCCGCACCTGGACCCGGGCAAGATCGCCGCCCCGGCCGACTGGAACGCCGCCGTGCTGAAGGTGGTCGGCAGCCCCGACATGGCCTCCAAGCGCTGGCTGTGGGAGCAGTACGACCGCCACGTGATGGCCGACACCCTGGAGGACAGCGCCACCGGCTGCGACGCCGGCATCGTGCGCATCCACGGCAAGGGCAAGGCCATCGCCGTGACCAGCGACGTCACCCCGCGCTACGTCCAGAACGACCCCTACGAGGGCGGCAAGCAGGCCGTGGCCGAGGCCTGGCGCAACCTGACGGCCGCCGGCTCGACCCCGATCGCCATCACCGACAACCTCAACTTCGGCAGCCCCGAAAAGCCCGAGACCATGGGCCAGATCGTCCGCGCCACCGACGGCATGGCCGAGGCCTGCCGGGCGCTGGACTTCCCGGTCGTGAGCGGCAACGTCAGCCTCTACAACGAGACCAACGGCGTCGCCATTCCGCCGACCCCGACGGTCGGCGCCGTGGGCCTGATCGACGACTACGACCTGCGCATGGGCTTCGGCAACGTGGCCGAGGGCGACACCCTGGTGCTGATCGGCGAGACCCACGGCGAACTGGGCGCCTCGATCTATCTGCGCGAGATCCTGGGCCGCGAGGACGGCGCCCCGCCGCCGGTCGACCTGGCCGTCGAGCGCAAGAACGGCGACTTCGTGCGCGGCCTGATCCCGACCGGCCTGGTCGCGGGCCTGCACGACCTGTCGGACGGCGGCCTGCTGATCGCCGCGGCCGACATCGCCCTGGCCAGCAAGGTCGGCGTCACCCTGAACGCCACCAGCCAGGCCCACGCCCACCCTTATCTGTTCGGCGAGGACCAGGCCCGCTACCTGGTCGCCACGCCCGACCCGGACGCGGTGCTGGCCGCGGCCAAGGAGGCCGGCGTCCACGCCATCGTGGCCGGCGTGGCGGGCGGCGAGGCCTTCGCTTCGACCGACCTGTTCAGCATCCCGCTGGAAACCCTGCGCACGGCCCACGAGGCCTGGCTGCCGGGCTTCATGGGCGCCGCCTAACCTAGACGGGCGTCATCACGCGGACATAGACGCACCGCACAGACCGGAACCAAGGAGCCGCATCGCGCGATGCGGCTCCATCCCGCCTTCTCGGAGTTTGGCATGCGTAAGTTCTCGATCCTCGCCGCGGCGAGCCTGGCCGTCAGTCTGATGGCGGCCTGCGCCCCGACGGCCCAGGCGCCTGCCCCCGCCGCCCAGAGCGCCGACGCTTCATGCGCCCAGCGTGGCGGCTCGATGCAGCCGGTCGGCCGAATGCAGCGCCCCACCTGCGTCGTGCCCTATGCCGACGCCGGCAAGACCTGCTCGGACAAGGCCGACTGCCAGGGCGCCTGCATCGCCGAGGGCAATCTGGAAGCCCAGGGCGCGACCACCGGCCAGTGCCAGAAGACCAACGTCCAGTTCGGCTGCTACGCCAAGATCGTCGGCGGCAAGGCGACTGGCGCGATCTGCGTCGACTAGGCGCCGTCTAGGGCGTTGCAACCCTAGGCTGGAACGGTGAAGCTGCGGGCATGATCTCGATCCTGCTCGCCTTCGCCGTGCTGGCCTCGCCGGATGCGGCGCCGACGCCCCTTTCCCCGCCCGCCCAGGCGGCGCTGGAGGCCTTCCGCGCCAAGATGGACGCCGTGCGCGCCCGGCATCGCCAAGCAGGCCCGCCGGAAAGCACCGCCGGCGAGATCGCCCGCATGGTCGAGCTCGACCAGACCGCCCGCAAGAGCAAGGACGTCCCCGACAGCCTGAGCGACGCCGAGGCCAAGGCCGCCCAGGCGGCCATGTGGCGCGACATCACCGCTCTCGACGCCGCCAATACCGAACGCCTGAAGGCGCTGGTTCCCAAGGACGGCTGGTTCCGCAACAGTCGCGACGGCGTGCAGACCGCCACCAACGCCTGGCTGATCGTCCAGCACTCGCCCGACAACGCCTTCATGGCCCGCAGCCTGGCCGCCATGGCCCCGCTGGCCCGGCGCGGCGAGGTGAACGGCCACGACTACGCCCTGCTGCTGGACCGGGTGGAGATGTACAAGGGCAAGCCGCAGGTCTACGGCAGCCAGGCGGTGTGCGACGGGACTCGTTGGGCGATCTGGACGACCAAGGACCCCGCCACGGTCGACGCTCGCCGGGCCGCGATCCGCTTCGGCGAGACCCAGGCCGAAACCATCGAACGCCTACCGATCGGCAAGGCCTGCTCCAGACGGTTCGTCCCGCCCAACGCCGGCGGCTAGACGCTCGCCTCAGGCCACGGCGAACGCGGCCTGGGGAGACGCCCGTAATCGGGCGGCGTCGCGGCCCGGAGGCGCGCCGAACAGGCGGGCGTATTCGCGGCTGAACTGGCTGGCGCTGTCGTAGCCGACGCTGAAGCCGGCTCCGGCCACGTCGCCCGGCCGGGTCAGCAGCAGGGTCCGCGCCGCCTGAAGGCGCAGCTGCTTCTGGTACTGCAGCGGGCTCATGGCCGTGACCGCCTTGAAGTGGCGATGGAACGAGGCCGGGCTCATGCCCGCCAGGCGCGCCAGGGCCTCCACCTGCATGGGCGCGGCCAGATTGGCCTGCAGCCACTGGATCGCGCGGTTCACCTGCGACAGACGGCTTTCGGCCAGGCCGATCTGCCGGACCATCCCGCCGGTGGGCCCTTGCAGCAACCGCCACAGCACTTCCCGCTCCAGCATCGGCGCCAGCACCGGGATATCGGCCGGCCGATCCAGCAGACGCAGCAGCCGCAGGATGGCGTCCAGCAGGTCAGGGCCCGCCTCGTTCACTTGCAGGCCGCCCGGCGCGACCGGAGTCGCCGGCGCGGGCGCCTCCAGGATCAGGCGGGCGATCTTGGCCGGGTCCAGGACGACGGCGAGGGCCGCATAGGGCGCCTCGATCACCTGGCCGGTGACCGGCAGGTCGACCGACACGGTCAGGAACTTGCCCGCGTCGTAGCGGAAGATCCGATCGCCCAGCACCGTGTGCTTGGCCCCGGTCACAATCAGGCACAGCAGCGGCTGATAGACGATCGGCATCGGCTCGGTCGGGGCGCTGGCCAGGAACAGGGTCAGGCCGGGGACCGGCGTCTCCCAGGTTCCCTCGGGGGCGTGGCGGTCGAGCAGCGCGCGGATTTCGGTCAACGGATCCATGCCTCCACATGCGCCCAGCCGAGCGCGCGCATCAAGCGCGAGACGTCGCGACTGATCGGATCGTGCAAGAGCTTGCGAGCAACGCCCTAACGTCCATGGGGTCCCGAGGCCTTCAATAGCGCCACAGACAAGGAGATACCCCATGAGCAAGATCTGGTTCGTCACCGGCGCGGCCCGCGGCCTCGGCGCCGAAATTGCCAAGGCGGCCCTGGCCGCCGGCGACCGCGTCGTGGTCACCGGCCGCCGTCGCGAGGCGCTGGAAGCCGCGTTCGGTCCCGACAGCGAAACGCTGCTCTCGCTGACCCTCGACGTCACCCGCGAGGCCGACGCCCTGGCGGCGGTCGAGGCGACCCTGGCCCGCTTCGGGCGGATCGACGTGCTGGTCAACAACGCCGGCTACGGCAATCTGGGTCTGTTCGAGGAGACCACCGACGCCGAGGCCCGCGCCCAGTACGACACCAACGTCTTCGGCCTCTACAACGTGACCCGCGCCGTCCTGCCCGCCATGCGCCGCCAGCGCTCGGGTCGGATCTTCAACATCTCGTCGGTCGGCGGCCTGCTGGGCGGCGAAGGCGGCTCGCTCTACTGCGCCGCCAAGTTCGCGGTCGAGGGCTTCTCGGAATCGATCGCCCGGGAGGTCGCGCCGTTCGGCATCCACGTGACGATCGTCGAGCCCGGCTTCTTCCGCACCGACTTCCTGGATCAGACCTCCGTCCAGTACGGCTCGCGCCAGATCGAGGACTATGCCGCGCTGTCGGCCCAGATGAAGGCCTTCTGGGACGCCCGCAACCACGCCCAGGCGGGCGATCCGGCCAAGCTGGGCCGCGTGCTGGTCGACCTGGCCGAGCGCGCCGCCCCGCCGCTGCGCTTCGCCGCCGGCTCGGACGCCGTGGCGATGATCGGCGGCAAGATCGCCAGCCTGCAGGCCGAACTGGACGCCTGGAAGGACCTGTCGGTCACCACCGACGGCGACGACGTCCCGGCTCAGGCCGAAGCCGCGGCCGGAACCTGGGGCTGATCCAAGAGACGGGCCCCGCTCACTTCGCGGGCCGGGGCCCGTCGCCTTCGAAGATGACGACGCCGGAATTGTTCGTGTCGTTCGACTGATTGCGAAAGTCGAGCGCCGCCTCGCCTTCCAGGCCCGGCTTGGGGGCCTCCAGGGCGGGCGCCGCATGGGCGTCCCGCCACAGGCCGCGCAGCCACTTCCAGATCAGGGTCAGGATCATCGCGCCCTCCAGCCTAGGCGTAGGTGACGTTCGCCAGGGTGAACATGAACGGCTTCGCGCTCGAACCCGCGCCGCCACCGGTCATCACGATGTCGGCGCCGGCTATGCCCAGCAGGGAAAGCTCGGTGTTGACCGACGAGACGATGGCCGAGTCCATTACCTCTCCCTCGACCGCCTGTGAGACCACCCCGATCCAGATCGTCGGCTTGAACTGGAACACCGCCTTCTGCTGCGGCGCGACGCTGGTGACCTGGGCGTAGAGCTTGCCGCTCTTGTAGATCCCGGCATTGATCGCCCCCGCCGTCAGGGCGTTGAGCACCTCGATCTGCTTCGAGCTGACGGCGCTCTCCGTGCTCTGCTTCAGGACGTCTCCCGAGGTGTCGCGCACCACGAGGAACTGCTGGCCGTTGGTCGCGTCCAACAGGGGCATGTAGTTGCCGAAGCTGTCGCTGGCCCCGACCTGGGTGGTCATCGGATAGACGAACGGGTGGTGATCGCCCCGGCCGCAGTTCTGGATCACCAGCCAAGCCACCGCGATCTCGCTGACGCCCGTCGCCGCGTTCTTGGCGAAGATCACGGCCTCGCTGTTATTCACATCGTTGGAATCGTTGATGAAGTTCAGCTTGATGTCCATGCGCCCCACCCTGATGGCCCGGCGTTCGGCGGACCTTGCGGGAAACCTACACTCAAAAGCCGAAACCTGACCACGCACTATCGAAGGTGGTCTCCGCTCTCCTAGCGGCCTCGCCCTCGCGCCACCTGGGCCACGCGCTCCAACACCACGGGACCGGCCGCCGGACCGGCGGCGTAGACGAAGTCGGGATCATCCATCGGCTTGCCCGAGCGGCGATCCACCAGCACCGGCTCGGCGGCAAAGCCCGTGACGGCGTCGACCATCTGACTGGCTATGCCCTCGGCCGCAAAGTGGCGGTTGCCGAACGCCATCAGCGCCGTCAGCACCGGCGCGAAATCCCGCGCCAGGTCGGTCGGCACGTATTCGTGGCGCACCGGCCGTTCCTGATAGGGCCGACGCTCCAGGAAACCCGTCTCGACCAGGGCCGCCAGCCGCTGGGTCAGGATGTTGGGCGCCACGCCCAGGCTCTTCTGGAACTGATCGAACTTCGACACGCCTTGCAGGGCGTCGCGCAGGATCATCAGACTCCAGGTGTCGCCGACGCGCTCCAGCGTACGGCCCACGGGGCATTGTCCAGGATCGAAGGCGCGTCGTGTCATGACGCTAATATAGGCCTTCGCTAGCAAATCGAAAGTTAGTCACTTGCGTTTTGAAAGTGACATACCATTTCAGCGTCACGGCAGGGCCATGGGGCCTCGCCCAACCCCTTCGGGACGAAGACGATGAGCAAGCAAGACATTCGCGGCGCGGCCCTGATCACCGGCGCCTCCACCGGCATCGGCGCCACCTATGCCGACCGCCTGGCCCGCGCCGGCCACGACCTGGTGCTGGTGGCCCGCGACACCGCGCGGCTGGAAACCCTGGCCGCCAAGCTGAAGGCCGCGACCGGCGTGAAGGTCGACATCATCACCGCCGACCTGACCGACAAGGCCGACCTGGCCAAGGTCGAGGCCCGCTTGGCCGACGACGCCGCGATCGACATCCTGATCAACAACGCCGGCGTCGCCCTCTCCGGACCGTTCGTGGAACAGGATCTGGAGCGGATCGACAGCATGATCCAGCTGAACATCGTCTCGGTGACCCGCCTGGCCCACGCCGCCGCCAAGGCCTTCGCGGCGCGCGACCGCGGCGCGATCGTCAACATCTCGTCCGTGGTCGGCCTGGCCCCAGAACTGCAGATGGCCGTGTACGGCGCGACCAAGGCCTATGTGACCTACTTCACCCAGACCCTGCGCCTGCAGCTGAGCCCCAACATCCACCTCCAGGCCGTGCTGCCGGGCGCGACCCGCACCGAGATCTGGGACCGTTCGGGCCACGGCGGCGCCGAGGTGCTAGACCCGAACATGCTGATGGAGCTGGACGACCTGGTCGACTCGGCCCTGGCCGGCTTCTTCCAGGGCGAGCTGATCACCATCCCGTCCCTGCCCGACCCGGCCGACTTCGCCGCCTATGACGCGGCCCGGGCCAAGCTGCTGCCGAACCTGTCGCGCAACCGCTCGGCCGAGCGCTACCGGACGGCCGTTCCCGCCTAACTAAAGCCGTCACGACATTGGCGCATCGCGACACTATCTATCGCGTGACGACGAGAGATGACCGGGAGCGAACGCCGCTCCCGGTCGCTTGTCCGCCAACCGAGGAAACCGACATGGCCGCCATTCCGAACCTGGACGAGTTCATTCTCGAGGAAACCGCCGAAGGGATCTTCCTGACCGTCACCGGCGATGACGAGCAGACCCTGAAGCTGCGGGTCACGCTGGACGACCTGGAGGAGATCGTCGAGGTCATCGACGAGGTGTTCGGCCTGGAGGCCGACGACGAGGCGGAAGAAGAGAGCGCCGGGTAGGCTCACCCACTTGCCCCCACCTGACCGCTTCGCGGTCTGTCCGCCCCCATAGGGGGCGGAGGACGAGAACCCCGGCGCCCTCTTCCCCCTGTGGGGGAAGACGACCGCGAAACGGTCCGTAGGGGGCAAGTGATCGCCTCCCGGAACGCTGCATTCTACCGCCCCGCCGCCCGGTCGATCCCGTCCAGGTCGTCGTCCAGCGCCCGGGTCGCGGCGACCACGGTGGCCGCCGCGTGCTTGAAGAAGTCCTGCGGCACGGTGGCGAAGTCGTCGGTGGGCTGGTGGTATTCGGGGTGGTCCTCGACGCCGAAATAGACCCAGGGCACTCCGGCTTCGGCGAACGGTCCTTGGTCTGACTGCTGGGTCCAGTTGTTTTCCTTGCCGTGGGCGTCGGTGTCGTGGCCCAGCAGCAGCTTGACCGGCGCGGCCCTGGCCACGCCGTCCAGCACCGGCTTCAGCCAGGGCTGTGGGCCGGCCCCGCTGACATAGAGCTGGTTGCGGGCGTTCTTGCTGATCATGTCGAAATTGACGGCCAGTCCGATCTTTGCCAGCGGCACGGGCGGATCGGCGACGAACGCCTTGGCGCCCTTCAGCCCGCTCTCCTCGGCGTCGAAGGCGACGATCAGCACGTCGTGGCGCKGCGGCCTGGCCTTGAACGCCTCGGCCACGGCCAGCAGGCCGGCGATCCCCGAGGCGTTGTCGTCGGCCCCGTTATAGACCTGCCCCTTGCGGACCCCCAGGTGGTCGTAATGGGCCGAGACCACCAGCACCTTGTCCGAGCTGGACGTACCCTCGATCCGCGCCACTAGGTTCACCCCGGTGACGTCCTTGCCGAAGGTCCTAGGCTTGAAGGTGAACGGCCGCTCGAAGGTCGCGCCTTGCGGCCTCAGCCCGATCTGCTCGAAGCGCTTGACGATATAGGCCCGCGCCTTGGCCCCGCCCGGCGTGCCGACGCCCCGGCCCTCCATGTTGTCGGCGGACAGGATGCGGACGTCGTCCAGCGCGTGGGCGCCGGGTTTGGGCGCGGCGTGGGCAGGGGCCGTGAAGACGAGCGCGAGAGCGGCGGAAGCCAGGAAGAGACGCATGCGGGACCTCGTTGATCCGGCCTTCATGCCGCGCGTCGCCTGAATTCCGCAATGAATTCATCGTCATTTTTCGCCGAGCTCATTTGGCGAAATCGTCCGGGCGCGCGTCGCGGGCCCAGCGCAGGCGCATATCGTCCGGCCCGTGGCTGGCGACGACCGCCGCCCGAACCGTCGCGACGTCGGCCGCGACGCAGTCGTTCGTCGCGCCGTCGGGGCCAAGCCCGGGAGGCAATCGCGGTTCCGCGACTTCGCCACCGATGGCGTCATCGGACCGGTTGCACTGAGCGAACCAGATCAGCGCTTCGGTCATGCGGCCCTCATTGTCCCGCATCACGGGCTTCAGGCCGTAGTAGTAATAGACCGACCATCCGTCCCGCCGGTCCTCGTACTGGACCAACTGCGGATCCCCCGGCGTCATCAGGAAGGGGTACGACTCCCAGGCGCCAAGCTCGGTGTTGAAGCCCTGAACGGCGTTGAAGCCGGCGGTCGCGGCCGGACGGACGAGCGCGCTGTCCACGCAGCGCGGCCATTTTCGAACCGGCTTGCGGGCGTCGAACCGACAAGTGTCGTCGACTCGAACCCACCAACCCTCCCGGGGCATGACCGCGCCCCGCGTGTCCGCCGGCGAGATCAGCGGCGTCTTGGAAACCACCAGATCGCAGCCGGACAGGGCGGCGGCGGCCAAGGTCATCAGCAAGATGCGAAACAAGCTCACGGCCACCTCACGGAATTATCACGCCACCGTGATCATTCCGTGAGATTCCGTTATCGCGCAAGTCGAGAAAGCAACGTTTCGGCCGGAGCGCGCATTTTTCCGTATGCCCGTTCTTAAGGTTTACACGGCATACCCAAGGTCGAGAGATTCGGAGTCTTCCGCCGTGCCCATGTCCTTCCCCGACCTCGAAGCCCGCCTGCACGACGCCTTTCCGGACGCCGAGATCGTGCTGACCGACCTGGCCGGCGACGGCGACCACTACAAGGCGCGGATCGTCTCGCCCGCCTTCCGCGGCCTGAACCGGGTCAAGCAGCATCAGATGGTCAATCGCGCCCTGGCCGACGTGCTGGGCGGGACGCTGCACGCCCTGGCCCTCGAAACCGCCGCTCCCACGGAGTAGACGCCATGCGCTATCGCCCCTTCGGAAGCGCGGGCGTGGCGGTCTCGGCGATCTCGCTGAGGCTCGAGGACCAGCCTCGCCTGCGGGGCGCGGACTGGCGCAAGCTGATCTTCGCGGCGCTGGAAAGCGGCATCAACAGCTTCGAGATCGACGGCGTCTCGCCGGCCCTGATCGAGGGTGCGACCGAGGCCTTCTCGACGGTCGAACGACGGCTGCTGTTCATCGGCTGGCGGCTGCGCGGCTCCAGCGACCGCGCCCTGCGGGCCCAGGCCGTCCACGACATGATCGACCAGGCCCTGGATCGCACCGGCCTGGGCCACCTGGACCTGGCCACCTTGGACGACCCGGACAAGAACGCCTTTCCCGCCGAGACCCTGGAGCAGCTGAAGGCCTTGCGCGGCGCGCGGCTGATCCGCCTGCTGGGCGTGGCCGGGGCCGGCGAAAACTTCGACGCCTATGTCGCCTCGGGCCAGTTCGAGGCCATGGCCACACCGTTCAACCTGGCCTCGGGCTGGGTGGAGCGCAATCGCGTGCGCGCCGCCATGACCCGCGAGATGGCCGTGATCGGCCAGGACTACTGGCCTGACGTGCTGCGCGAGGAGCACAAGGCCAGCTTCCTGCCCAAGCCGTCGCTGTGGCGACGCCGCACCGACCCGCTGGCCGACGTCGGCGGCTATGACTTCCTGCGCAACACGCCGGGCTGGAACGCCCAGCAGATCTGCCTGGCCTACGCCCTGACCGAGCCGTCCCTGGCCACCGTCCAGGTCACGGCCAGCACGCCCGCCGAGATCGAGGCCCTGGCCGCCATGGCCGAGCGCGACCTGCCCACCGGCTGCGCCGCCCAGATCGAGATGGCCCGCTTCTCGGCCCAGGAAGCGGCGAAGGCAAAGCGTCGCGCCTGACGCTGACGACGGCCCCAAGGCTTGACCCGGAGGGTCGCGGCGCCTAGCTGAGAGCCTACGCCCAAGGATTTCCTTCCATGACCGACGTCGCCTCCTCCCCCGCCATCGACTTCATCGCCAAGACCGTGGCCGAAAACCCCGTGGTCCTGTTCATGAAGGGCGTGCCGGACCAGCCGCGCTGCGGCTTCTCGTCGATCAGCGTCCAGATCCTCGATCACCTCGGCGTCAGCTTCATCGGCGTCGACGTGCTGCAGGATGACGAGCTGCGCCAGGGCATCAAGACCTTCACCGACTGGCCGACCATTCCCCAGCTCTACGTCAAGGGCGAGTTCATCGGCGGCAGCGACATCGTCCGCGAGATGTTCCAGTCGGGCGAGCTGAAGACCCTGCTGGCCGAGCAAGGCCTGATCGAGGCGTGAACCCTCCTACGGAGGGCTCACTTCTTCTAGAGAACGCGCGCCCTCACCCCGAAACCGCCAACACTTTCGGGGGGCGCCTGTGAGCAAGGTCTTCGTCCCGCCGGGCGACGCGTTCAAACTGACCTTCGAACCGAAGGCGTCGGAGATCGACGCCAACGGCCACGTCAACAACGTGGTCTACCTGGCCTGGGGCCAGGACCTGGCGATCGCCCATTGGGACGCCTGGGCCACGCCGGCGGAACGGGCTCCGTGGAGCTGGGTCGCCCGCCGCCACGAGATCGACTACCGCCGCGAACTGCTGCCGAACGAGATCGCCACCGGCTACACCTGGGTGGGCGAGCTGAAGGGCCCGCGCTTCGAGCGCTTCTTCCGCATCGACGGCCCCGATGGCGAGATGTGCGCCCAGAGCCGCACCGACTGGGTGCTGATCGACATCGCCGCCAAACGGCCTGCCCGCGTGCTGCCCTGGATGGTCGAGCGGTTCACGCCCAAGGGCTGAACCAAGCTAGCGCGGCATGCTCACCGGATTGAGCACCGCCAGCCGCCCCTGCCCCGGCACGCCCAGTTCCTGATAGCTGAAGCGCACGGCCGCCGTTGTCGGCGCGCGCTTGCACAGGTCCAGCCGCTTGCGCGCGAAGGCCACCGTCGGCTGGGGACCGGACCGGTCGACATAGAAGGTGAAATCCTCCCGCGTCGTGCAGCCGGTGGAGGCCACCTTCAAGGTCAGCCCCGTCGCGTCGGCCTCCAGGGCGCTCAGGGCCTCCAGTTCGGCCGGAGCGTTGCGTCCGCCGGCGACCAGCGTCACGCCCCCGCGCCCCGCGCAGCCACCCAAGGCCAGAAACAGCCCCGCGGCCAGCAGTCGGCGTCGGTGGAGGATCATGCGAGCCTTGGCAAGGAAGGGAAACTGAGCCCTAGTTTGCCCACGGCTCAGCCGCGCGCAACCGACGAGACCCCGAGTGCTCCGTAATTTCGCTTTGACGGTCATCGCGGCCGTGACCTTGACCGCCTCCCCCGCCCTTTCCGCCGACGCTCCCCTCAGGGATTATGGGGCCCTCGACGCCCAGGCAGCCCGGCTGATGGCGGTCGGCAAGGTCCCGGGCCTGGCCTATGCGGTGATCGAGCACGGCAAGGTCGTCCACGTCAGCGCCCAGGGTTGGCGCAACGTCGACAAGAAGCTGCCCCTGACGACCGACACGATCCTGTACGCCGCCTCGATCAGCAAGGCCGCCTTCGGCCAGTACGTGCTGATGCTGGTCGACGACGGCAAGCTGGACCTGGACACGCCGATCAAGGCCTACCTGCCCAAGCCCCTGCCGGAGTATCCGCGCTACGCCGACCTGGCCGGCGATCCGCGCTGGGAGAAGCTGACCCCGCGCATGCTGATGACCCACACCTCGGGCCTGGCGGACCAGCGGTTCTACGACCCGGACAACAAGCTGCGCTTCAACCTTGAGCCCGGGACCCGCTACGCCTATTCCGGCGAGGCGATCAACCTGATGCAGTTCGTGATCGAGCAAGGCTTGGGCCTGAACGTCGGCGACGAGATGCAGAAGCGGATCTTCGCCTCGCTGGGCATGACCCGCAGCAGCATGATCTGGCGCGACGACTTCGCCGGCAACCTGGCGGACGGCTACAAGGCCGACGGCTCGTTCGAGGAGCATGACGCGCGCGGCAGCGTCAAGGCGGCCGGCTCGCTGGACACCTCGATCCATGACCTGGCCCAACTGGCCGCCGCCATGGTCTCGGGCCGGGGGCTGTCAGCCAAGGCGCGGGCCGAGCGGACCAAGCCCAGCTTCCCGATCGTCAGCAAGAACCAGTTCCCGCCCTTCCTGATCGTCGACAATCCCGACAACGCCAGGATCGGCCTGGCGGCCGGCATCGGCGTGGTGGTGTTCGACGGCCCTCAGGGCCACGGCTTCAACAAGGGCGGCCACAACGACATCACCGACAATCAGCTGATCTGCGTGGAGCGCGGCGAGCGATGCATCGTGCTGCTGACCAACAGCGGCGTCGGGGCGCGGATCTTCCCGCCGCTGGTCAAGGCGGCGCTGGGCGATACGGGCATGCCGTGGACGTGGGAGTACAGCTCGCCGCTGCTGCCCGAAGCGCCCTAGGCGGCCTTCAGGGTCTCGCGCAGGCGGGCGGCCACGTCGCCCAGGGTGATGCGCGACAGGGCCGCGTCGACGTCGGGCGCGCCCTCGGCGGCCATGGAGGTGGCGAGGCCGGCGGTGAAATCGGTGATGGCGGTGATGTGCTGGGCCAGCATGTCGACCATGTGCAGCTCCTGCATGACCTTCAGGCGGCTCTCCAGCGGCACGGCCTCGAGCAGCTGGCCCAGGGCGCTGTCCAGGTGCCCGCATGACACCGCGGCGATCGACATCTCGGCCGACAGGGCCTCCAGCAGGCCGACGATGCCGGTGGTCTTCTCAAGCGTGATGGTCATGGCTTTTCCCCCAAGCGTTTCAACCTGATAGCGCGTGGGGCCTTGTCGCATGGTTAAGGCCGGGGGAAACCTGGGCCGGGGCGACGGATTGTCGCGAAACTCAGCTCCAGGGGCCGGGCGTGCGGCTCGGGGCCGCCGTCGGCACGGCCGTGCCCACCCGCCCCCGCGTGGCCTGGCCGATGCCCAGCCGCAGCAGGGCCTCGACCCGGTTGTGGGTGGCCGGGTGGGTCGAGAACAGGTTGTCGGCGCCCTTGCCGGCCAGCGGGTTGATGATGAACAGGTGCGCTGTGGCCGGATTGCGCTCGGCCTCGTGATTGACCGCGCCGCCGCGGGCGTAGGCCTCGATCTTCTCCAGCGCCCGGGCCAGGGCCCGGCCGTCACCGGCGATCTCCGCGCCGATGCGGTCGGCCTCGTACTCGCGCGAGCGGCTGATGGCCATCTGCACCAGCATGGCGGCGATCGGCGCGAGGATGGCCAGGGCGATGGTCCCGATCATGCCGCCCGGACGATCCTCGTCATCGCGCGAGCCGCCGAAGAACAGGCCGAAATTGGCCAGGGCCGAGATCGCGCCGGCGATGGTGGCCGTCACGGTCATGGTCAGGGTGTCGCGGTTCTTCACGTGGGCCAGTTCGTGGGCCATGACGCCGCGGATCTCGTCGCGGTCCAGCAGGCCCAGTAGGCCCGTGCTGGCGGCGACGGCGGCGTGGGCCGGGTCGCGGCCGGTGGCGAAGGCGTTGGGCTGCTCGCTGTCGATCACCGTGATGCGCGGCCGCGGCAGGCCGGCCCGGCGGGCCAGGTCCTCGACGTCGGCGACGTACTGGCGGACCATCGGCACGGGGTGACCGGCGTCGACCTCGACCGCGCCGTACATGCGCAGCACGATCTTGTCCGCGTTCCAGTACGAAAACAGGTTCATGCCCACGGCGAACACCAGGGCGATCAGCATGCCGGTCGGGCCGCCGATCATGTAGCCGGCCCCGACGAACAACGCCGTCAGGCCGGCCAGCAGGACGAAGGTCTTGAAGTGGTTCATGGCTCTAGCTTGAGATCCGGGGATCAGTCGAAGATGTCGAACAGGTCGAAGCGCTTCTTCTTGCCATAGTGGCCCTGGCCTTGATGGCGGCGCTCGTCGTCGTGACGGTAGTCGGGGCGATGGTCGGAACGCTCGCGGGGCCGCTCGTAGTCAGGCAGGCGCGGCGTCGCGGCCTGGGGCTCGCCCCGTTCCATGGCCATCAGCTTCTCCAGCTCGCCGCGGTCCAGCCACACGCCCCGGCATTGGGGGCACATGTCGAACTCGACGCTGGCGCGCTGCACGGCCTGCATGGACGCGTCGCAATTGGGGCACATCAGAAGCGGCATCGGGCGGTCCCTGTCCTGTTGATGGACGGGTGTCCTCGAAGCTGAGCCGGCGGTGGAGGGAGGGGGACAACCGGACCCAGACATCGAGAACACCCGATGCGGTCCGACATCACGAGTGCTTGCATCACTCGCCAGAGGGGCCCGGCCCGCTTTTGAAAGTTAGGGGCCCGTTGTGGCGGTTCAAGGGCCAAAAACGAAAAAGGCCCCGGATTTCTCCGGGGCCTTTCCGATCGTCTTCGAGGTCGACGCTTACGAAGCGTAGAATTCGACGACGAGGTTCGGTTCCATCTTCACCGGGTACGGCACTTCCGACAGTTCCGGCACGCGCACGTAGGTGGCCGACAGGCCCTTGGCGTCGACGGTGATGTATTCGCAGAAGTCACGCTCGGCCGAAGCCACGGCTTCCAGCACCAGCGCCATGTTGCGCGACTTTTCGCGAACGGCGATCACGTCGCCGATCTTGACGCGGTAGCTGGCGATGTTCACGCGCTTGCCGTTCACGGTCACGTGGCCGTGGTTCACGAACTGGCGGGCGGCGAACACGGTCGGGACGAACTTGGCGCGGTAGACGATGGCGTCCAGGCGCGACTCAAGCAGGCCCACCAGGTTTTCAGCCGTGTTGCCCTTGCGGCGCGCGGCTTCTTCGTAGGTGCGCGAGAATTGCTTCTCGGTCAGGTTGCCGTAGTAGCCCTTCAGCTTTTGCTTGGCGCGCAGCTGCAGACCGAAGTCCGAAACCTTTTGCTTGCGGCGCTGGCCGTGCTGGCCGGGGCCGTAGGACCGCTGGTTGACCGGCGACTTCGGCCGACCCCAGAGGTTCTCGCCCATACGGCGATCGATCTTGTACTTGGCGCTATGGCGCTTGGACATAAGTCACTCTTTTAGTTCGATCCGGGCCGGCGCCCTCGAGAGGGTGCGATCTCAACGGCGGCTTCGGGTCATTCCGTCATGCGTTTTTCGCGCCGTCCGGCAAGCCGGCGGCGAGAAGGGGCGGTTTATGACGGAGGGGCGGCGGGGAGTCAACGGCCGGTCGCGACGGCGGTGTTCATCAGGCCCGGCGTGAACCGCGTCAGCGATCGGGCCACCTCGATCGGATAGACGCCCATGGCCCGGGGGCTGTAGCCCTTCCAGCGCCCGACCCAGGGCGTCAGATTGTCGAGCACGTACCTGTCGTCGATCACCAGCACGGCGTGGGCCTGCTTGCCGTAGCCGAACACCGCCAATTGCATGCGCGAGCTGCTCCAGCCCAGCCGCTGGAGGATGCGGGCCTTGGTCAGGGCGTAGTCCTCGCAGTCGCCCTTGCCGTCCGGCGGATTCTCGACCCAGACATCGTCGACCCCGTAGTGGTCCAGGTCGTTGGTGATCGCGATGGCCTTGTTGGTTTCGCGGGTGACGCATTGCAGTTGCGCCTCGCCGGTCAGGGACGCGCAATGGGCCGCCCGCGCCCTGGCGCTGGAACCCACGATGTAGGCCGCCACGAGGAAGCCGCAGAGCGCCCCGAAGCCCGCGCCGAACAGGAACGCGTTGCGCAGCGTCACGGCGCGACGCCCTCGAAGCAATTGCGGTCGATTTCTCCAGTCAGGGCCGGATTGCCCCATGGAACATCTTGGCAAGGATCAAATAAGCTGATCGGGTAAGCCAACATCGTACGCAACCGCACTGGTGCAATAACGCCCTTGCACAACGATATGTTGACTCAGAAAGATCGACTTGGCAACTTTCAGGCAATCTTGACCGTAATTGTCCAAGTAATTCGGCGATATACACAAACCGTTGACTAACTAATTGGCGCCAGATCGCGCATAAACTGATCAAAATGATCAGATAATCTTGCTAAGCAAGCGACCCATTTGAAGCCGCCCCCGCGGAATGCGGAAATGCGAGGCCCGACGCGGCTTCTAGAGCTTGGCCGCGTGCCACGCCACGTGGTCGCCGATGAAGGTGGCGATGAAGAAATAGCTGTGGTCGTAGCCTTCCTGGCGACGGACGGTGACCTTGCGGCCGGCCTTGGCGGCGGCGGCTTCGATCAGTTCGGGCTTCAGCTGGTTTTCCAGGAAGCTGTCGGCCAGGCCCTGGTCGATCAGGATCTCGTCGAAGCTCGTCCCCGCTCCGTCCTCGATCAGGGCGGTGGCGTCATGGGCTCGCCAGGCGGCGCGGTCGGGACCCAGATAGGCGGTCATCGCCTTGTCGCCCCACGGGCAGTTCAGCGGCGAGACGATCGGCGAGAAGGCGCTGACCGACTTGAACAGGTCCGGATTGCGCAGGGCGATCGTCAGGGCCCCGTGACCGCCCATCGAGTGGCCGAAGATCCCGCGCCGGGCCGGGTCCAGCGGGAAGGCGCCGTCGACGGCCTCCAGCAGGTCCTTGGTGACGTAGGAGTACATGCGGAAGTGCGGGGCCCACGGCGGCTGGGTGGCGTCGACATAGAACCCCGCCCCCTGCCCCAGGTCGTAGGCCGGATCGTCGGCGACGCCTTCCCCGCGCGGGCTGGTGTCCGGCGCGACGATGGCCACGCCGTGCCTGGCCGCGTGCTCGTAGACCCCCGACTTGGTGGTGAAGTTGTCCTCGGTGCAGGTCAGGCCCGACAGCCAGACAAGGTAGGGGAACGACCCCTCCCCGCCATTCTTGTCTGTATCGGGCGTCCACACCGTGAACTTCATCGGCGTGCCGGTGCTGGCGCTGTCGTGCCGGCAGTAGCGCAGTGTTCCGCCCTGGGTGCGGTGGGTGGCGAGGGTTTCGACGGTCATCCTAGAACGTCACCACCGTCCGGATGCTTTCGCCCGCGTGCATCAGGTCGAACGCCTCGTTGATGCGCTCCAGCGGCAGGACGTGGGTGATCATCGGGTCGATCTGGATCTTGCCGTCCATGTACCAGTCGACGATCTTCGGGGTGTCGGTGCGGCCACGGGCGCCGCCGAAGGCCGTGCCCTTCCAGACCCGGCCGGTGACCAGCTGGAACGGCCGCGTGGCGATCTCCTTGCCTGCCTCGGCCACGCCGATGATGATGCTCTCGCCCCAGCCGCGATGGCAGGCCTCCAGCGCCTGGCGCATGACCGTGGTGTTGCCGGTGGCGTCGAAGGTGTAGTCCGCCCCGCCGTCGGTAAGGGCCACCAGGTGGGCGACGAGATCGCCGTCGATGGTCTTGGGATTGACGAAATGGGTCATGCCGAACTTGCGGCCCCACTCTTCACGGTCCGGATTGAGGTCCACCCCGACGATCATGTTCGCGCCGACCAGCTTCAGGCCCTGGATGACGTTCAGGCCGATGCCGCCCAGGCCGAACACGATGGCGTTGGCGCCCGGCTCGACCTTGGCGGTGTTGACCACCGCCCCGACGCCTGTGGTCACGCCGCAGCCGCAGTAGCAGGCGGTCTTGAACGGCGCGTCCTTGCGGATGCGGGCCACGGCGATCTCGGGCAGGACCGTGTAGTTCGAGAAGGTCGAGCAGCCCATGTAGTGGTGGATGGTCTGGCCCTTGTAGGAGAAGCGGCTGGTGCCATCGGGCATCAGCCCCTTGCCCTGGGTGGCGCGGATGGCCGTGCAGAGGTTGGTCTTGCCGCTGAGGCAGCTTTTGCACTGGCGGCATTCGGGCGTGTAGAGCGGGATCACGTGGTCGCCGACCGCCAGGCTGGTGACGCCGGGGCCGACCTCGACCACCACGCCCGCGCCCTCGTGGCCCAGGATCGAGGGGAACAGGCCCTCGCTGTCCAGGCCGTCCAGCGTGTAGGCGTCGGTGTGGCAGACGCCCGTGGCCTTGATCTCGATCAGCACCTCGCCGGCCTTGGGGCCTTCCAGGTCGACCTCGACGATCTCCAGCGGCTGCTTGGCGGCGAAGGCGACGGCGGCGCGGGTTTTCATGGCGAGGTCTCCGGATTTCGAGTCGGCGGCACCTTGCCAAGGCTTCGCGGCGCGAACCAGTCCCGTCCGGCGGCGATCGTTCGTCCCGCTTCGCTCCATGTTAAAAATAATTGACATTGTGACGTGCATGGCGCACTCAATGTTAGAAATATTTTACATCACAGGAGCCGATCATGGCCTTGCGCGAAAAGAGTGCATGGATTTCGTTCTGGACGACCCTGGCCGTCTATGGGGCCTATTTCGCCTATGTCGGCCAGGCGGCGGCCGCCGGTCGCCCGGTGGGTTTCGCCGGGCCGCTGACCACCTGCATCTTCGTGCTGGTGGTGCTGCAGGTGGGGCTGCAGATCGCGATGGCGGCCATGACCGGCGAGCCGCGCGGCCCGCAGGACGAGCGCGAACGGCTGATCGACCTGACCGCCTCGACCCGCGCCTTCTATGTGCTGCAGGTGGCGGCGATGGGCGCGGCGGTGACGGTCTATTTCTTCGACAAGGCCCTGATGGCCAACGCGGTGATCCTGGCCCTGGCGGTGTCGGAGCTGGCCCGGCACGGCGGGATCATCCTCGGTTACCGGCGGGCCTGCTGATGCCCGCCCCGCCCCCGATCCGCAACGACATCCGCCGCCTGCGCTTCGAGCACGGCGAGATGACCCAGGCCGACCTGGCGCTGCGCATCGGCATGACCCGCCAGACCATCGCCGCCATCGAACAGGGCAAGTACTCGCCGTCGCTGGAAGCGGCCTTCAGGATCGCCCAGGTGTTCGGCGTGGGGATCGAGCGGGTGTTCCAGTGGGAGGGTTAGCTCAGACCTTCTCCACCGGTTTGAACCGAAACTGCCCATTCAGCAGTTCAGGCTTCGGCAGGTAGGTCCGCAGGTACATCGCGAACGGCCCCGACTTCGGCGCGGGCAGCCAGTTGGCGGTGCGGTCGCCGCCCGGGTCGGTCCGGCCGATCCACAGGTCCAGCGAGCCGTCGGCGTTGCGCTTCAGGCCTGACGTGCGGTCGCCGATCGCGTAGCGGTTCAGTTTGTTGTCGGTGAAGAAGAACTGCCCGTCGTCGGCGGCCTCGTACATCGACAACGACCAGAAGCCGTCCAGCGGCATCCGGGCGGGCAGGCTCAGGCGGTAGAGGCCGTCGCCGGTGAACAGCCCCGCGCCGTCGTCGCCGGCCGCCTTCATGTACATGGCCTCGGCCACGGGCAACGCGCCCAGCCCCGCCAGGGCGACCACCGCGCGGTAGATGTAGTCCTGGCCGTAGTCGCCGAGATTGGCGCGCGGATAGGCCCAGCCGTCCGTGAAGGTCTGCCGGCCCTTGGCGAAACGGGTGATCATCCGGGCCTGGTCGGCGCCCGCCGCCATGGCCTTCGTTTCGTCGGTTGGTCGGCCGAGCATGTCCTTGGCCCTGAACGGCTGGGTCAGCAGCCCGTGCGCTCGGCGGAGCAAGGCCTGGTCCGTCGCCGGAGGCGGGTCGGCGGCCAGCAGCGCCTGGGCGCTGTCGAAATAGTCGCCGGCGTCGGCGTCGCGCCCGGCATAGGCCGGCGGCGGCGGCGTCTTCGGACCGGTCAGGACGAAGCCGTCCTGGATCCTGTGCACGGCCGCCGCATCGGCCGCGTCATTGACCAGCGTGCGGATCAGCAGCCAGGCGTGCGGCGTGGCCACCCGCACCGGATTAGGCCCTCTGGACGGTTGCCCCGGGCCGACCAGCGTGAAGGTCCCGCCCTCCCCGCCTACAGTCCGCAGGCCCAGCACGGCGTTGTTGTTGGTGAACATGTCCATCACCGCCGCCGACCAGTAGCGCGCGCCGGTGGCGGGCACGGTCAGGGTCACCGGGCCCTGGCTCAGGTCGAGGAAAGCGGTGGAGTAGAGCGTGTCGTTGTTGGGCGTGGTCACCGCGCGCGCATTGTGGTCGGCGAGGCTCCGCCCATGGGTCAGCCTGTTGATCGCCGCGCCGGGCGCCCTGAGCATTCGCGCCCGGGTGGTGGCCATCTCGATCAGCGGCAGGGCGTAGAGCCAGGCTTCGGCGGCGGTCGAGATCTGGAAGCCCTGGGCCACGGCCAGGCCGCCCATCCCCAACACGCCCGCCGCCCCGGCGCTCAGCAGCAACTTCCGACGGTTCATGCCGCCCTCCCCAACACTTGTTTGACCGGAGAAGACGACGGAAGCGGGCGGCTCGCAAGTCTCTGCTTCACCGCCGCTAGAACGTGAACCGCGCCCCGCCGCCGATCACCAGCCCCTTGCCCTCCGACCGGCCGCGCAGCGACAGGTTCATCGGGAACGCCGTGCCGTCGTACAGCACCTGGTCGCTGTGGATCACGCTGTCCTTCAGCTTGATGTAGGCGGCGCTGAGGTCGAAGTGCATGCCGGGCTTGGGCGTGACGGTCGTGCCGACGCTGTAGAGCTTGCGGTCGCCGTCCGGCACGCGCGGGTCGCGATAGAGGTCGTTGGTCGGGGTGGGGTCCTTCTGGGCCCCGGCCCGCACGGTCAGCCAGTCGGTGACGGCGAAGTCCGCGCCCACGGCGACGTTGGTGGTGTCGCGATAGAACTCCTTGACCGTGATCGACTTGGGCAGCAGCGCGCCGGGCAGCAGCTGGCCCGCGCCCTTCAGGTCGACGCGGACATTGTCGAAGTCGCTCCACCCGAACCGCTGGACCTGGGCGTGCAGGGCCAGGCGCTGCATCGGCCGCAGGGTGATCCCGCCGGTGGCGATCCACGGCAGGTCGAAATTGGTCGTGGCTTCCTGCTTGCTGGTGACCAGGGCGAACGGTCCCTGGAAGCCGTAGATCGTCACGTCGCCGTCCAGGTGGTGCTTGTAGCCCGAGCGGTAGCTGCCGCCGATCGTCGCCCACTTGGCCGGGCGCAGCTGGGCCCCGGCGTTCCAGCCGAAGCGGGTGTCGCTGCCTTTGACCTCGATCTTGCCGTCCGGGAACGGCGCGATCAGGTCGGGGGCCATCTGGCTGAAGGTGGCGTCGAAATAGTCGACGTTTCCGCCGACGCCGACATTGAGCCAGTCGGTCACCCGCATCGACACCGCCGTCTGCAGGTTGATGTTCAGGAACCGCGACTTGATGGCGCCGTAGCGCACCCAGCTGTCGCCGTCATAGGTGGTGATGGCGTTGAACGGGGCGTTGATCCCGATGCCCACCGCGATGCGGTCGGTGACCGGCATGGCGAAGGCGAAGTTGGGGACGACCGACCTGGGAATCGGGTCCTTGGCCACAGGATTGCCGCCCACCGGCTGCGGCGGAAGCAGCGCGATGTTGGGCAGGCTGTTCAGCGTGGGGATCAGCACCCCGTTGGTCAGGCCCGGCAGCGCGCCGCTGAGCAGGCCCGTGACGCCGCCCGGCAGGCCCGGGATCGGCGTCCCCAGCACGGCCGGGACGTTCAGCGTCGGCCGCTGCAGGGTCGAGCCCTCGTCGGTCACCGTGCCCTCGACGAACACGCCCGAAAGGCCCGTATAGACCTCCTTGCCCTCCAGCCGGCCGATGGCCGCCGGGTTCCAGAACATCGATTCCGCGCCCGTGTCGGTGACCTCGCCCGAATAGGCCCGGCCCGCGCCCTTCACCGACTGCTCCTGGATGTAGAACGCCCCCGCCGCCGCGCTCGAGGCGCAGGCCATCACGCTTCCGGCCACGCCCAAGGCGAGCCAGGTCCCAAGACCCTTGATCACTGATCTTCCTCCCTGTCGGCCATCCGACATTGGCCGTCTCGAGCCCGAAACGAGACCAGGGAGAATTTGGTTCCGACTAGGTTTCGGAGCCGGTTTCATCTTCCGCAACGGAAGGCGGCGCAGGGGTTTGCGCCTTCTGGGCGGCCAGCTTGGCAAGCACCCGGCCGCGTCCGCGCGACAGGGCGGTGACCACGCCGCGGAAGGTGCGGACCTCCTGCTCGGTCAGCCGGGCCCGGGCCAGCGGGGCGCGCAGGTTGCGGACCATCGACGGCTTCTTCTCGGGCGGATGATAGAAGCCCGCCTTCTCCAGCTCGTCCTCCAGCTGGCCGTACAGGCCCAGCAGGCTGGACTGGTCGGCCGGCTCGGCGACGTTGTACTCGAACCGCGACCACGGCCGGTCGTCGACCGTCATCTTCCATTCGTAGGCGTTGATCGACACCGCCTGTGCCAGGTTCAGCGACCGGAAGCGCTCGTCGATCGGGATCGAGACGATGGCCTGGCACAGGGCGATGTCGTCGGTCTCCAGCCCCGCCCGCTCGCCGCCGAACAGCAGGCCCACGGCGTGTCCCTGGGCGACGTCGGCCGCCAGGTGGCCGGCGGCCTCGCGCGGCGTGTAGACCGGCAGGCGGGTCTCGCGCGGGCGGGCCGTGGTCGCGAACACCAGCTTCAGGTCGGCGATCGCCTCTTCCAGGGTGTCGAACACCTTGGCGTTGTCGAGCGGCCAGGTGGCGCCCGAGGCGCTGGGCCAGGCGCGTTCCTGGGGCCAGCCGTCGCGCGGCTTGACCAGGCGCAGGTCGGCGAGGCCGAAATTGGCCATCACGCGGGCGACCGCGCCGATGTTCTCGGCCATCTGCGGGTGGTTCAGGATCACGCAGGGCGGGGGAAATTCAGAGCTCATCGCCACCCTTTGCCGCCGGACCGCCGCGCGGTGCAAGCCCCACAATGGCGGTTCATGCGTTTAGCGACGGTCCAGTTCCGCTGAAGCTAGCCGAGACCCTCATGTTCCGACGCGCCGCCGCCCTTCTCCTGACCCTTGTGCTGGCCGGCTGCGGCGAACCCCCGATGCTGGGCCAGACGGACCCGTTGTTCGACCGCCAGAAGATGACGGCCGACTTCCAGCCCATCGCCGACCGCGTCGCGCCGGGCCGATTGGGCGTGGCGGTCGAGGACCTGGGCACCGGTCAGATCATCTCGTTCAACGGCGAACAGCGCTTCCCCCTGCAGGCCATTTTCACGGCCCCGCTGGGCGCGGCGGTGATGGCCGAGGTCGAGGCCAAGCGGATGCGGCTGGACGACGTGCTGCTGATCGAGGACGTCGATCTGTCCCCGCCCCCCAGCGCCATCGCCGACGCTTGGTCGGGCCCCACGAGCTACACCGTCCAGGACCTGCTGCGGCGCGCGATCGCCGACGGCGACAACACCGCCGCCGACATCCTGATGAAGCGGGCGGGCGGCCCCGGCGCGGTCACCGCCTGGCTGCAGGGTCGGAAGGTCAACGGGCTGGACATCGACCGCTACCAGCGCCAGCTGCAGCCCGACAGCCTGGGCCTGGCCTCGTTCCGCGCCGGCTGGAAGGGCGAGGCCGCCTACCGCGCCGCCCTCGACAAGGTGCCGCCCGCCGAACGCAGCCGCGCGATCCGGGCCTATCTGAGCGACCCGCGCGACACCGCCACCCCCCTGGGCGTCCTGCGGTTCCTGGAGGCCGTGAACCAAGCCGAACTGTTGGGGCCGGAGTCGCGCCGCCTGCTGGGCCGGACGATCAGCCAGACCAGGGGCGGCGCCGGCCGCCTGCGCGCCGCCCTGCCCGACGGCGCCCGCCTGACCCACGTGCCGGCCACGGCCCGCACCGACCTGGGCTTCACGCCCGTGGTCAACGACATCGGCGTCTACACCCTGAAGGACGGCCGCAAGTTCGCCGTCGTGGCCTTCGTCTCGGGCTCGCCCCTGCCGATCGCCGAACAGGAAAAGGCCATCGCCGACGTCGGGCGGGTGGTGATCAAGGCGGCGAAGTAGCCAGGTCCAGGCCGTATTCCAGGAACCGGGTCTCGCGCGTCCAGCCCAGGCGTTCGTACAGGGCGCGGGCCGGCAGGTTGTCGACGCCGGTGACCAGCGACAGGCCGGCCGCCCCGGCCTCGCGGGCCATGGCGGCGGCGGCCGCCACAAGCCGCTCGCCCGCTCCGCCACGTCGCCGGCCCGGCTCGACATAGAGGTCGTTGAGGATGAAGGTCGCCGCCGTCCGGATCGACGAGAAGCTGGGATACAGCTGCACGAAGCCGACGGCCTCGCCGTCCTCCACGGCCAGCAGGATCACCGACTGCCCCCGCGCCATCCGCTCGCCCAGGAACCGGCGGGCGCCGGCTTCGTCGGAGGGCCGGCCGTAGAACTGGCGATAGCGATCGAACAATGGGACCAGCCTTGGCAAGTCGTCCTGGGCGGCGAGACGGATCTCCATCGTCAGGCGGTCCGGCTGTAGCGCATGACCCAGTTGGTCTCCCATGTCGCGCCGCCGTCGGGCGAGAAGGCCTGCTCCCACTGGGCCAGATCGGGCGACAGCGAGGTGAACCGCCCGCGCACCTTGACCGGTCGCCCCTCGAAGGTCTCGTCGGAGAGGAACGTCCCGACGCCGTTCTCGAACCGGCCCAGGCCCGGCTCGCCCAGGTTCAGCGGATCGGCCGCGCTCAGGTACCAGTCGGCCCAGACGCCCGTCTTGGCGTCGAAGGCCCGCAGGCCCAGGCCGCTGGACGGTCCGCTGGTGCGCCGGGCGGAGCTTTCGTTCAGGTTCACGACGCCGCCCAGCAGGGACTGGCAGGTGGTCGTCCCCTCGAATTCCTCCCAGTCGTCGTTCCCCGCCAGCCGCTTCTTCAGCCGACGGTGATGCACGGTCCAGGACCCGACGAAGAAGTCGAAGTCGTGGATCGATCCGCCGCCCCCGGCGGGTTGGGCGAAGCTCGACGTAGCGGCCAAGGGGGCCGTCAGGCTTGGCAAGGCGGCCAGCGCCAGCATCAGGGCGCGGCGGTCGGGATGATCGGCCATGCTCACGGCGCCTTGGAGAAGTCGGAGAACCAGTTGGTCTCCCAGGTCTGGCCGCCGTCGGGCGAGAAGGCCTGCTCCCAGTGGGCGCCGGTGGCGGTGATGTTCGACCAGATGAACCGCACCTTGATCGGCTTTCCGCGCAGGGTGTCATCGGCGTAGAAGGTCCCGACCCCGTTGACGAACCGCCCCCTCATCGGCGGATCCAGGTCGCCGTGCGGATTGCGCCCGTCCAGCCACCAGATCAGCCACTGGTCGGTCTTGGGATCGTAGGACCGCAGGGTGATCCCGTTATAGGGGCCGGTCGGGATGGCCAGGGCGTTGTCGTCGAGATTGCCCAGCCCCGCCATGGTGGGCCACCAGGTCTGGTCGGCGTCGAAATCGACCCATTCGGTGCTGCCGGCCAGGCGCTCCTTCAGGCGGCGATGGCGCACCTTCCACTCGCCCACCCGGGCGTCGAAGGCGTTGGGCCCGTCGTGCTTGTCGGCGACGGGGGTCCAGGCGGCCCCGACGAGGGCTTCTCCCGCCTTGGGCCGGGCGAAGTCGGTGGTCCACTCGACCTTCCAGGTCTTGCCGCCGTCAGCCGAGACGGCCTGCTCCCAGCGGGGCGTGGCCGAGGTCGTATGGGTCCAGGTCACGCGCACGCGGACCGGCTTTCCGTCCCGCGTCTCGTCGGCCTCGAAGCGGCCGGTCCCCTTCTCGAACCGGCCCTTGATCGGCTTTCCGAGGTTCGCGCCCGGATCGCGGCCGTCCAGCCACCAGATCGCCCAGAGCGCCGTCTTCGGATCGTAGGCCCGCAGGCTGACGCCGCGATACGGGCCGTCCGGCGTCCGGAACAGGTTGTCCCCGGAATTGGCCCAGCCGCCCGCCAGCGCCCGCTGGGTGACGACGCCGTCGAACTCGACCCAACGCCCCGCCTTGTCCAGTTTGCGATGATGGGCCTTCCAGTCGCCGCGCAGGAAGTCGAAGTCGTGCAGTCCCGCCAGATTGGCCGCGACCGGCGGCTTGACGTTGTCCTGCGACGCGGCCGCCGGGCCGCAGAGCGCCATCGTCGCCGCCAGGATCGCCGCCGCCACCGCGCCATGCCTAAGAGCCATCGGAACCTCCCTTGATCTCGACGGCGATCATCGTCACGACGCGCACCGAGACGAGAGCCAGTGGCGGCGATCTTCGGGGCGCCAATCGACGGGTTGAGCTCCAGCGGGGACACGCGCACAAACGTCGCGATGAACGCCGTGCTCGAACTTGAGATCCAGCTGCCGGCCGCCGGCTCGCGCGACGTCCGCCGTCGGCTGCACGAGCAGCTTCGCGAGGCCGTCGCCTCGGGCCGCCTCGCCCCCGGCGTCCAGCTTCCCGCCAGCCGAGCCCTGGCCGAACGCCTGGGCCTGTCGCGCAACACGGTGATGGCGGTCTACGACCTGCTGCTCAGCGAAGGCCTGATCGTCTCGCGGCCCGGCGCGGGCGTCTTCGTCGCCGCCCTTGCGCCGTCGGCCGCCGGCGAGACGTCCTCCCGGCGCACGACTGCGCCTGACGTCCCGATCCTCTACAACCTGCGCCCCGGACGGCCCGACACCGCCAGCTTTCCTTACGACATCTGGGGCAGGCTGACCGGACGGGCCCTGCGCCAGTTCTCGCGGGCCGCGGCGCCCTATCGCGAGCCGGCCGGTCATCCAGCGTTGCGCGAGGCGATCGCCGGCCACCTGTCGTTCACCCGCGCCATCGCCTGCTCGCCGCGCGACGTGATCGTCACGGTCGGCGCCCAACAGGCCTTCGACCTGCTGGCCCGCACCCTGCTGACCCCGGAGCGCCCGGTGGTGGCGGTCGAGGATCCCGGCTATCCGGCCGCTCGCGAGGCCTTCGCCGCCGCCGAGGCGCGGATCCATCCGGTGCGGGTCGACGCAGAGGGCCTGGTGGTCGACGAGCTGCCCGACGACGCGGCGGTGGTCTGCGTCACGCCCTCGCAGCAGTTCCCGACCGGCGTGCCGATGTCGCCCCGGCGGCGCGCGGCCCTGCTGGCCTTCGCGGCGGAGCGCGGGGCGATCGTCGTCGAGGACGACTACGGCGGCGAGTTCCGCTTCGATGAGCCGCCCTTGGACGCCCTGCGCACCCTGGATCGTGACGGCCGGGTCTTCTACGTCGGCACCTTCTCCCAGAGCCTGCTGCCGGCCCTGCGCATCGGCTTCATCGTGGCCCCCGGGCAGGACCGCGACGCCCTGACGGCGGCGCGCGAACGCAGCGACTGGCATGGCCCCGCCATCGAGCACGCCACCCTGGCCGCCTTCATCGCCGAGGGCCACCTGACCCGTCACGTGCGGCGGATGCGCAAGGTCTACTCCGAACGGCGCGCGACCCTGCTGCGGGCGCTGGAGGTCCATTGCGGCGACCGGTTGACGCCGCTTCCGGCCGCCGCCGGCCTGCACATCGCCGCCCTGCCCCGCGCGCCGCTGGACGTCGAGGCCGCAGCCGCCCGCGCCGCGCGGCTGGGCGTGGCGGTCGAGACCTTGTCCGGCTTCGCGCTGAGGCGACCCGCGCCGTCCGGCCTGGTGCTGGGTTTCGGTCAGATCGACGTCGCCCGGATCGACCGGGCGATCGCCCTGCTGGCCGAGGCGATCGGCTAGCCCGCGGCGCTGAACTCGGTCGGCCCACGCGTCATCCGGGCCCGCGCCAGGGCCTCCAGCAGTTGGGCCGGACGCACCGGCTTGGCCAGGTGCTGGTCGGCGCCGGCCGCCTTGGCGGCCGAGATGTGCTCGGCCATGGCGTTGGCGGTCAGCATGATCAGCAAGACCGGCGGGACCCCCGCCGCGGCTTCGCGCTCGCGGATGAGGCGCGTGGCGGTCAGGCCGTCCATCACCGGCATCTGCATGTCCATCAGGATCGCGTCGAACGCGCCCGGCGTGAAGGCGTCCAGCGCCGCCTGGCCGTCCTCGACCATGGTCAGGACCACGTCGAACGGCTGGAGGATGATCTCGACCACCTTCTGGTTGGTCGGATGGTCCTCGGCGACCAGCACCCGCATGCCCTCCAGCGAGACCTCTTCCTCGTCGTCCGGCGCCACGTCCTCGACGTCGCGGACCCGCTCCAGCGGCAGGTCGACCTGGAAGATGGCCCCGCGGCCCAGCACGGCGCGGGCGTCGATGCGTCCGCCCATCATGTCGGTCAAGGCCGCGCAGATCGACAGGCCCAGGCCCGTGCCGCCGAACTGACGGGTGATCGACTGGTCGGCCTGGACAAAGCGCTTGAACAGCCGCTCGCGCACGGTGTCGTCGAAGCCGACGCCGGTGTCGCTGACCACGAAGCTCAGGCCGTCGGCCGTGCGCTCGACGCTCAGCGTCACCTCGCCCAGGGCGGTGAACTTGACGGCGTTGGCCAGCAGGTTGTTGAGGATCTGGCTGATCCGCCCGCCGTCGCCCAGATAGCTGCCCGCGACGCCCGGCTCGATCGTCCATTGGAAATGCAGCGACTTGGCCTCGGCCGAGGCGCGATGCAGCTCGGCGACGCCGCCGACCAGGGTGCACAGGTCGAACGGCGCGGGGGTCAGCTGGAACTGGCCGGCCTCGATCTTGGAGACGTCGAGGATGTCGCTGAGCACCTGCTCGAGCAGCCGGCCCGACGATGTGACCAGGGCCGCCAGCTCGCGGCGGCGCTCCGGATCGGCCTCTCCGGCCAGGCGGTCGCCGATGGCGATGACGCCGTTCAGCGGCGTGCGCAGCTCGTGGGACATGTTGGCCAGGAACAGCGACTTGGCCTGGTTGGCGCGCTCCAGTTCGGCGGTGCGCTCGGCGACCCGCTCCTCCAGCGAGCGCAGCAGCTCGATATTGCCATCGCGCTGGCTGCGCAGGGTGCGGGCCAGGGCGCCGATCTCGTCGGTGCGGCCCTCGATCGGCTCGGCCTTGCTGACGTCGCCCGCCCCATGGGCGTCGGCCAGCACCCGCAGCGGCCGCTCGACCGTGATGCGCATCACCCGGTAGAGCAGCGACACCTGGACGATCACCCCCAGCACGCCGAACAGCAGCACCCAAGAGGCCGTCTTGACCGCCGACCACACCAGACCGTCGGACGGGAAGCTCATCAGGAAGTACCAGTCGGGCTCCTTGAGCCGGCCGTAGGCGATGACCCGGTCGCCGTGGCGGATGGCCCCGACGTCGGCGCCGATCGTCCGGATCTGCCGGACGACGTCGGCGACGCCTTCCTCGGCCTGGGCCCGCACCAGGGTCTGGGCGTCGACGACGCCGTTCTTGGCCAGGCCAGGAGCGGCGATCAGCTCGCCGTCCGACGAGACGATCATGTTGCGCCCGCCCGGCAGGGCGTCCTCGACGGCCCGGAGCAGATAGGAGTCCAGCGACAGGCTGGAGCCCCAGGCGCCCATCTGCTTGCCGCGATAGTCGAAGGGCGTCATGCAGGCCGAGTTCAGGCCCCGGCCGCTGGGGTCCGACAGCAGCTTGCGCAGCTTGGTGCACTTCATCACCCGCTGCGGGTTCTGCTGCGGCAGCGTCAGGAGGGTCATCTCCTCGCCGCTGACATCAAAGGTCGGCGGAGCCTTCTGGCGGTAGTAGCTCAGGTGATCCGGACGGCGCGGCGCGAACATCACCAATCGGGTGTCGGGCGTGAAGAAATAGAAGTTGTCGTAGCGGTTCAGCTCGGCCTCGCCGGTGTGCGAGACCACCTGGGCGGCGGCCAGGAACAGGGCCTTCTGCTGCGGGGTCAGCTTGTCGGCGTCGCGCAGATAGCCGCCGACCCCGTAGGTGTAGTCGCCGGCGACCATTCCGCCTTCGTAGAGCGTGTCGGAGGTGCGCCGCGTGCCGTCCCCGAACTTCGGAAACTGGGCGTCGAACTCGCGGTCGACCGTGGCGGGGTCGATCGCCGCCAGCCGCCGCGCCAGGGAGTCGGAGGCCGCCTCGTGCACCTTCACCAGGTCGGAGAACAACCGGTCCTCGGTCTTGACCCGCTCGGCGGCGTATTCGGCCAGATGGCGGATCTGGGCGTCGGCGGCGGCGCGCTGCACGAAGACGAAGGTCACGGCCGTGGCCACGCCTGTCACCGCGATGGACAGGATCGCGACGATCGCCAGCAGCCGCCGCGCGAGCGGCGAAGTGACGTCGGCTATGGCTCCCCGGTTCTTCACGCCTTGTTCGTACCCCAACAAGCCTCAACAGAGATTTACACGCGGATCAAAGACTTACACCGCGGTTGCGGCTTCGTCGCAGGATCTGGGCGCACCCTGCTTTCCCCCCGGCCCGCAACAGTCTATAGGCACGCCGTCCGCGCCGCTCCCAGGCCCTGTGCGCCAAAGAGTCACAGGCGCGCCACCGCGAGAGGAAAGACCCCGCAATGGCCAAGATTAAAGTCGCCAACCCCGTCGTCGACATGGACGGCGATGAAATGACCCGGATCATCTGGAAGCTCATCAAGGATAAGCTGATCTTCCCGTACCTGGACCTGGAGCTCGACTACTTCGACCTCAGCGTCGAAAACCGCGACGCCACCAACGACCAGGTCACGATCGACGCGGCCGAGGCGACCAAGAAGCACGGCGTTGCCGTGAAGTGCGCGACCATCACGCCGGATGAGCAACGCGTCACCGAGTTCAATCTGAAGAAGATGTGGAAGTCGCCGAACGGCACGATCCGCAACATCCTGGGCGGCGTGATCTTCCGCGAGCCGATCATCTGCCAGAACGTGCCGCGTCTGGTGCCGGGCTGGACCCAGCCGATCATCGTCGGCCGCCACGCGTTCGGCGACCAGTACAAGGCCACCGACTTCCTGTTCCCGGGCAAGGGCACGCTGTCGATCAAGTTCGTCGGCGACGACGGCCAGACCATCGAGCACGAAGTGTTCAAGAGCCCGTCGGCCGGCGTGGCCATGGGCATGTACAACCTCGACGAGTCGATCCGCGACTTCGCCCACGCCTCGTTCGCCTACGGCCTGGGCCGCGGCTATCCGGTCTACCTCTCCACGAAGAACACGATCCTCAAGGCCTATGACGGCCGCTTCAAGGACATCTTCCAGGAGATCTACGACGCCGAGTACGCCGACAAGTTCAAGGCCGCCGGCATCCACTACGAGCACCGCCTGATCGACGACATGGTGGCCTCGGCGCTGAAGTGGTCGGGCGGCTACGTCTGGGCCTGCAAGAACTACGACGGCGACGTGCAGTCGGACATCGTCGCCCAAGGCTTCGGCTCGCTGGGCCTGATGACCTCGGTGCTGATGACCCCGGACGGCAAGACGGTGGAAGCCGAGGCCGCCCACGGCACCGTCACCCGCCACTATCGCCAGCACCAGAAGGGCGAGAGCACCTCGACCAACTCGATCGCCTCGATCTTCGCCTGGACCCGTGGCCTGGCGCACCGCGCCAAGCTGGACGGCAACCAGGAACTGGCCGACTTCGCCCACACCCTGGAAAAGGTCTGCGTGGACACCGTCGAAAGCGGCTTCATGACCAAGGACCTGGCCCTGCTGGTCGGCGACAAGCAGTCGTGGCTGACCACCGAAGGCTTCCTCGACAAGATCGACGAGAACCTGAAGAAGGCGATGGCGGCCTAAGCCCCGCAACGCCTCGGCACAGCGCGACGCCTCCCCCGCAAGGGGGAGGCGTTTTGCGTTCCGGGGCCCATGTCCGAAGCAAAGCGGGTCTGGCAAGGCATGGCCGGGGTCAGGGACCTCCGGGAGCTGGACCTCTGCCGACGCCTGAAGGCGCCCTTCCTCAGCGGTCCCATCGTCGCTCCGGTCTCCGCGACGTTCACGGGCGAGGCGGCATGCCCTTCCCTGAACCTGCCCTACCGCCATCTCGCCTAGAAGGGGCCGCGCCCGCTGTAGAGGGCGGACAGGCCAAGAAGGCCGCAATCGGCCTCGAGGACCAGATAAAGCGGGATGTCCTTCATGTAGGCGTCCATCCGTCCCTTGGCCTCGAACCGGCTTCGGCACAGCGCCCGATCAAACAGGTCCTTCCAGCCCAGCATCATCGGGCTGAAGATGTAGACCCCGCTGCGAGCCCCCGCCACCAGCGCCAGATCGCCCGACACCGCCCCCAGCCAGCCCGAAAACAGCGCGAAGGCCTCCCGCGCGACCGGATTCTGGGCGCGCGCCGCCTCGACGAGCCGCGCGAAGTCCCCGGCCGGCGGCTCGCGCCCGTCCAGGTCGGCGATGGCGGTCGCCACCTCCAGGAGACCGTCGTCCGAGAGCACCCGATCAGCCGAGACGTAGGCGTTGGCCGACCGCAGGCGCTGGAGGACCGCATCCTCGCGGGCGTTGGCCGTCGCCAGGGCCGCATGACCGCCCTCGCTGGCCGTCGCCACCCAACCCACGAAACCGTCCGGGTTCAGGATCGATACGCCCAGGCCCGTGCTCGGCCCCAAGGCGGCCGCCGGCGCCTGGCCTTTCGGCGGAGCGCCGCCGACCTGCTCCAGAGCTTCGGGCCCCAGCAACGGCATGGCCATGGCGCGGGCGGTGAAGTCGTTGAACAGACGGACGTCGACTATGCCCAGCTTCTCGGAAAGCACCTCCTCGTCCAGCCTCAGGCTGGCGTGGGTCACTTGCAGCGTCTTGCCAAAGATCGGGCCAGGCGCCGAAAAGGCCGCGCCCCGCAGCGGCGGCGTCCCAAGCTTCGACAATTCCGCGACCAGATTCTCGATCAGCTCGTCCAGCGACCTCGCCGGCGTCAACGCGATCGTCGAGGGCGGCTCGCCGGCCTCGACGACGGCGAAGCGCGCCTGCGTTCCGTCTGCGTCTACCAACAGGAACTTATCGGACACGGACACCTCACTGGCTGTCGAGGGCTCACGCCTTTAGGAGACGCGTGTTTTCCCCTACTCGAGCAAGGACGTTCGCTCCCGAACCGCCCCCCGGCAAGGTGCGTAACGTCGCACCGCCTGCTTCGGGCCGCGGGCGTCCCCATTCACGCGAGAAGCCTTGCCCGTGGCGGGGGAATAGGGTGTCTTGCCGCCTTAACCTTATTCGCGCGGGGGCGGCGATGACCTTTCAGAAACGACTTTGGGACCTGGTGGTCCTGGCGATCGTGATCTTCGCCGCCGCCTTCGCCACCGCGCCCTGGTTCGCTTTCCGCGCCCTGAAGGCCGCCGCCCAGTACGAGGACGTGCAGGCGATCAGCGAGCTGGTCGATTTCCCGGCGGTGCGCGGCAGCCTGACCGCCGAACTGAACGACAAGACGCCGGCCGCCGTCGCCCCGGCCGAGCCGCCCTCGATCTGGCGCGACCCGCTCGGCGTCTTCAAGCGCGCCATCGCCCCGATCGCGCCGCCCGAGCCCAAGGTCGACCGCTATCTCACCATCCAGGGCCTGTCGGCCCTGACCCGAGGCTACAAGCCGGGCACGGCCCCCGCCGTCCCACCCAAGCCCGCCACCGCCATGGACAAGGCCAAGGCCGCCGTGGCCGGTCCGCACGCGATGATCGCCTACTGGGACCCCAACCGGGTCCGCATCTCGGTCAAGCGGCCGGGCCAGCCATCCAAGGCGACGATCTTCACCTTCCGCCGCGACAAGCTGTTCACCTGGCGGCTGGTGCATATCCGCCTGCCCGTGGACGAACGATAGGCTCCATCCGCCCTGTCCGAAAAACGGCCGAACTTTGACCGCCGACCGCGACCGGTGCTATCGACGGCCGGCCCCTTCGGGCGGAGACCGCAACGCTTGCGCCCTACCTCGGTGATCCCGTGATCGACCTGCTGCTCGACGTGCCGCAGCGGGTCCTGCCTTTCTTCCTGCTGGTCGCGGCGGGCGTGACCCTGGCCCGGTTGCGGTTGTTCGACGCCCGGATGTCGGCGGGCCTGTCGACCTATGTCTACTGGATCGGCTTTCCGGCCCTGCTGGTGCACTCGCTGTCGCGGGTCGGCGTCCCTGACCGGGCCCTGACCCTGGGCCTGCTGGCCTACGGCGCCTGCGCCCTGGCGGTGGTGGCGCTGATGGTGGCGATCGGCATCGTCCTGCGTTGGACGCGCGAAGAGCGGGCCGGCGGCGCCCTGTCGGCCAGCCTGGGCAACAGCGCCTTCCTGGGTCTTCCCATCGCCATCGCCGTGCTGGGTCCCGAGGCCGCGCGGGTTTCGGCCGGAGTCGTGGCCGTCGACTTCGTGGTCGTCGCCGCCATCGGCGTCGGCCTGCTGGGCTGGGCCGGCGGGCGCTCGACCTGGCGCTCGCTGATGCAGGCCCTGCGCAACCCGATCGTGCTGGCGGCCATCACCGGCTCGGCCATGGCCCTGGCCGGCCTCGCCCTGCCCGGCGTGCTGGATCGCGCGGTGGGCGCGGCGGCCGCCTCGGGCAGCCCCGTGGCCCTGGTCGCCCTGGGCATAGCGCTGGGCCTGACCGGACTGCCGGCCGCCGGCGTTCCGTGCGAGCCGACCGACGAAGAGCCCTCGCCCATCCCGCGCTGGGGCCCGATCATCATCGCCGCCGTCGGCAAGCTGCTGCTGATGCCGACCCTGGCCTGGTTCGCCACCGGGATCGTCGACGCGCCCCTGGCCTTCCGCCTGGGCGCGACCCTGCTGGCCGCCACCCCGACCGCCGTCAACGTCTTCATCCAGACCAAGGCCTACAGCGTGTTCGAGCGCGGCGGGGCGCGGATCGTGGCCCTGACCACCGCCGTTTCCTGCGTCAGCCTGTCGGCGATCGCGATCCTGCTGGAACGCTACGCGGGGGCGTGACCGCCTGGAGGGCGGCAGTGTCGCTCTCGTCCTTCAATCCCACCCCGGTCAGGCCTAGTCGCAGGGCCTCGCGGGCGTGCCAGGCCAGCTTGGCCGCCGCCGCTTCGTAGCTCAGCCCTTCGCCTCGGATGTTCGACACGCAATTGCGCTCGGCGTCGCTGCGCCCGCCCTTGGGAGCGAAGGTGATGTAGGCCCCCAGACTGTCGGGCGACGACAGGCCCGGCCGCTCGCCGACCAGCAGGATGACCAGCCGCGCGCCCAGCAGCTCGCCCACCATGTCGCCCAGCGCCACGCGGGCCTGGCGAGCGACGACCACCGGCGCCAGCCGCCAGCCGGCCTCCTCCACCGCCGGCAGCAGGGCCTCGACCAGGGACGCGGCGTGGGCGTGGACGGCGGTGCTCGACAGACCGTCGGCGACCACGATCGCGAGATCGCAGGCGCCGCGCGTGCGGGCCACCAGGGCGGCGCGGCCGGTCTCCGACAGGGTCCGTCCCAGGTCCGGCCGGCGCAGGTAGGACGCCCGGTCCGGGGCGGCGCTGTCGACAATCACCGTCTCAAGGCCCAGGACCTCGATCGCCGCCGCCGTCGCCTCGGCCTCGAACGGCGCATGGACGGCGTCGCGGGCCTGGGCGTGGGCCAGGGCGAAGCCCAGCACCTCGGAAGTCGGCAGGCTGGCTCCCGTCCGTCCCAGGGCGATGCGGGCCGGCGTGTGGCGGCGAAGGGCGGTCCAGGGATCGGGGGTGACGGGCGTGCTCATCCTGCGGCGCCGGCGGTCAGCAGCGGATGGCCGGCGGCGCGCGGAGCCAGGCGGCCGTCGGCCCCGACGATCCGCGACCGCTCCAGCCAGGCCTCGAACTCCGGCGCCCGCTTCAGGCCCAGCAGTTCGCGCACATAGAGGGCGTCGTGGAACGAGGTCGACTGGTAGTTCAGCATCACGTCGTCGGCCCCTGGCACGCCCATGACGAACGTCACCCCGGCCGTGGCCAGCAGGGTCAGCAGGCTGTCCATGTCGTCCTGGTCGGCCTCGGCGTGGTTGGTGTAGCAGACGTCCACCCCCAGCGGCGCGCCCAGCAGCTTGCCGCAGAAGTGGTCCTCCAGCCCCGCCCGGATGATCTGCTTGCCGTCGTAGAGGTATTCGGGGCCGATGAAACCGACCACGCTGTTGACCAGCAGCGGCTCGAACGCCCGGGCGACGCCATAAGCGCGGGCCTCAAGCGTCTGCTGGTCCACCCCGTGGTGCGCCCCGGCCGACAGGGCCGAGCCCTGGCCAGTCTCGAAATACATGACGTTGTCGCCGACCGTGCCCCGGTTCAGGGAGCGACCGGCGTCCAGGCCTTCGCGCAGCAGGTCCAGGGTCACGCCGAAGCTGGCGTTGGCGGCCTCCGTGCCCGCGATCGACTGGAACACCAGGTCGACCGGCGCGCCGCGCTCGATCAGCTGGATCGCCGTGGTCACGTGGGTGAGCACGCAGGATTGGGTGGGGATCTCGAACCGCCGGATCAGGTCGTCCATCAGCCGGGTCAGGTCGCCCAGGACGTTCAGGCTGTCGCTGGCCGGGTTGACGCCGATCACCGCGTCGCCGCAGCCGTAGAGCAGGCCGTCCAGGATCGAGGCGGTGATCCCGGCCGGGTCGTCGGTCGGATGGTTGGGCTGCAGCCGCACGGCCATGGTGCCGGGCAGGCCGATGGTGTTGCGGAAGCGGGTCGTGACCTTGCACTTGGAGGCCGCCAGGATCAGGTCCTGGTTGCGCATCAGCTTGCTGACCGCCGCCGCCATCTCCGGCGTCAGGCCGGGCGCCAGGCGCGCCAGGGCGGCGGGCGTGGCCAGTTCCGAAAGCAGCCAGTCCCGGAACTCGCCGACGGTCAGCGACGCCACCGGCGCGAAGGCCGCCGCGTCATGGCCGTCGAGGATCAGGCGGGTGACCTCGTCGGCCTCGTACGGGACCAGCGCCTCGTTCAGGAAGGTCTTCAGCGGCACGTCGGCCAAGGCGGTCTTGGCGGCGACGTTGTGCTGGGCGCTGGACGCGGCGATCCCGGCCAGGGCGTCGCCCGAACGCGGCGGCGAGGCCTTGGCCATCAGGTCGGCCAGGCTCTCGAAGCTCCAGGTGGTTCCGCCCAGGGTCGCGCGATAGGCCATGACGGCCAAGGTGGCGCCGATTGGAAGCGCGGGGAAGCGGGCGGCGCCGTGGGCGGGCTTTCAGGGCGACCCTGCCGCTACCGCGTGCACTGACGGGGACAGGCCCATGGGCCTGTCCCCAACCGCGTCACCTAGGCCGGCTGTCGCGCCCGCGCCGCCGCGGCCTTCACGGCGTCGACGAACGCCCCGCGCACCCCCTCGGGCAGGTCGTGGCCCATGCCCTCGACGATCCGCAGCTCGGCGCCGGGGATGGTCGCGGCGGTGTCCTTGCCGCCCTCGACCGGCACCAGCGGGTCGGCGGCGCCGTGCAGGACCACGGTCGGAGCGGTGATGGTCTTCAGGGCCGCGCGGCGGTCGCCCGAGGCGATCACGGCGATCATCTGGCGCAGCACGCCCATCGGGCGGTAGGCGCGCTGGATGCCGGCCCGCAGCAGCGGCCGCTCGGTCTCCGGATTGACCGGCCAGGCCGGGCTCTGGATGGCGATCTGGGCCTTCAGGGCGTGCTCGACCAGGCTTTCCAGATCGGTGGCCGCCGGACGGGCGAACAGCACCGCCTGGGCCTCCGGCGTGGCCGGCGGCAGGGCCGGATTACCGGTGGTCGACATCACCGAGGTCAGGGACAACACCTTGTCAGGATGCCGGGCGGCCAGCATCTGGCCGATCATCCCGCCCATCGACACCCCGGCCACGTGGGCGCGGGCGATGCCCAGAGCGTCCAGCAGCCCGGCCGCGTCGTCGGCCATGTCGGCCAGCAGGTAGGGCGCGCCGGGGTCGCGGCCCTCGACCAGGGCGCCGAACACCGTCGGCAGGTCGGGGGTCGCGGCGGCGTCGAACCCGGTCGACAGGCCTATGTCGCGATTGTCGAAACGCACGACCCGGAAGCCTTCGCCGACTAGCCGCTCGATCAGCGAGGCCGGCCAGCGGGTCAGTTGCTGGCCCAGGCCCATGATCAGCAGCAGCGGCTCGCCGCCGTCCGGTCCATGGACCTCGTACTCGATCTCGATGCCGTTCGCGGCGACCTTGGGCATGGCGCTTCCTCTCGCTGAGCGGTGAAGTCTAACGGTTGTTTGATCCGCGCCAAGCCCTCGGTGCGAGACTTGCGTAGACAACGCTGTCAGCTACCCTGCCTTGCGGCCCGGAACGGGCGCGGGAGGACGCATGCTCAAGACCCTGGCCTTCACCCTGGCGCTCGCCGTCGCCGCGCCCGCCCTCGCCGCTCCGGCCGCGCCCCTGGCCCTGACCGAGGTTCCGAAGGCCGCTGGGCCCGCCATCTCGCTGTTCAACGGCAAGGACCTCCAGGATTGGGCTCCCTGGCTGGGCTATGCCGACCCGGCCCTGACCTACAAGCGCCCGGCCGTCGCGCCACTGGGCGCCACGCCCCTGGCCGCCGGAATCTTCAAGGCGGTGATCGAGGACGGCCGCCCGGCGATCTACGTCAACGGCAAGACCTGGGGCAGCCTGGTCCACAAGGGCGACTTCCGCGACTACCACCTGCGGCTCCAGTACAAGTGGGGCAAGGGCCGCTGGGCGCCCCGCGAGACCCAGGCGCCCAACAACGGCCTGCTCTACCACTCGCACGGCGCGCCGGGCGTCGTCTGGGGCACCTGGAGCCAGGCGGTGGAGTTCGAGATCATGACCGGCTCGATGGGCATGGTCGTGCCGGTCGGCGAGGCGATCAGCGCCACGACCACGGCCATCAACGACCCCGCCCTGATCGCCCCCAAGCTGCGGTTCGCGCCCGGCGGCCGCGTCCAGACGGTCAAGGGCGGCACGGCCAACTGGAACGTCGAGGCCTACAGCGACGCCGAGAAGCCGGCCGGCGAATGGAACACCCTGGACCTCTACGTGCTGGGCGACCGCGCGATCCACGTGGTCAACGGCGTGCCGGTGATGGAGGTCCGCGACCTCAAGGCCGACGGCGCCCCGCTGACCCACGGCGCGATCCAGTTGCAGTCGGAAGGCGCCGAGACCTTCTTCCGCGATATCGTGGTCGAGCCGATCACGGCCCTGCCGAAGATCCTCGCCCCATAAGCCTCAACTTGACCGCGAGCCTGACCGTGGCAAGCTCGCGACATGCTCCGCCCGTCGCACCGCCTCGCCGCCGCCGTCCTGCTGACAGGCCTGCTCGCCGCCTCCGCGATCCGGGCGGAGGAGAAGGCGTATCGCGGCGCGAGGGCGGAGAACACCCGCCAAGTCGGCCCGTTCTCGGTCTGGTGCGCGCGGAACGGCACGCTGTCGGGACTGGATCATGAGGAATGCCGGATCTGGATCGAGCAGGGCGCCAACGGGATCAACGCATGGCGCACCTATGACCACATGCACGTCTACGTCCACGGCGCGTGGTGCCGGAAGGCCCCTCCCCTGACGCCCTCGCCCGCCACCTCGCTGGAGCGCCGCGATCTGGCCGCCAAGACCGCCGTGACCCGTCTCCAGCGCGCCTTCGACGCGGCGGCCGACGAATGCGGCGCGCCGCGACGCACCTTCCGTCCAGCCGAACTTCGCGCCTTGCTGCGCTTCACCTCGGGCCTGACGAACGAGGATTTCGGGGCCTAGCCGAACGGCCCGTCCTAGTCCGCGGACCGTTCCGACGCGGTCACCCGAACACCGCCACCTTGAAGACCATGTTGGCGATCGCCGCGAAGCCCAGCAGCAGCAGGCCGAGCGAGACCATGAAGGTGATCGAGACAGGGAACCGGCTGTCGGCGTGGACCAGGCCCTGACGCTTCATGTCCTGCCGGGTGCGCTTCAGTTCCATCATGAACTGCACGTGGTGCACCATGCCGACGATCAGCATGACGATCCCCAGCAGCACCAGGATGATGCCGAAATTCCGTGGCGCGTTCGGGTTGGCGATCGTGCCGGCGTCATGCAGCTTCTGGAACGTCTGATAGATCGTGAAGCCGAAGCCGATCAGCGACAGCGAGGTGCGGATCACCGACATCAGCGTGCGGTCGTCGCTCATCCGCGTGCGCTGGAACGACATGCCCGTGCGCCGCATCGACATCTCGGTGCGGTGGGTGGAGAGGTCGGTCCGGTAGGTCGACAGGTCGGTGCGGTATTCCGACAGGTCGGTCCGGTGCTCCGACAGGGAGGTCCGGAACGTCGAGAGCTTGGTGCGGTGCGTGGAGTACTGCACGGAGGCGATGTCGGGCTTGTCGCTCACCTGCGGCAGCGGCGGTACGGGCGGCAGCTCGATCCGCGCGGGGCGTTTGGGGGTGGCCTTCGGCTGCGGCTGGCTGGACATGGCGGCTTCCCGGCGGTTGGCGATCGCCGCGAGAATGTGCGGTCCCGCCCGCCCCGGTCCATCGGGGTATCCCCCAGTTTGCATCCCGGGATATCCGCAGAGAGGATGGTAGGCCCGGAGGGACTCGAACCCCCAACCAGACCGTTATGAGCGGTCGGCTCTAACCATTGAGCTACAGGCCCCCGTTTGCGCGCGGCGCTACCCCTTCGGGAGGACGGGTCGATTAGCATGGGCTGCACGCGGCTTAAAGGTCCGGTTCAGGTTGGGCCTGTCACACAGGAGCCGTCCACCGCCGGTTACGCTTGTCGGAACCGGCGGACTGGACCACCAAGGTCGCGGCGCCTGCCCCCAGCCGCTTGGAGAACGACGACTATGACCGCCCTGATTTCCCGCACGGCCGCCTTCGCGCTGACCGCCGCCCTGCTGGCCTCCGCGGCCGCCCTGCCCGCCTACGCCGACACCGCCGACGCGGCCTTCCGCGCCACGACGCTGAACCTGTCGGCCTCCGGCGAGAGCAAGGTAACCCCCGACCTGGCGACCATCACCCTGGGCGTCCAGACCGACGGCGCGACCGCCGCCGGCGCCCTGAGCGCCAACGCCGCCCAGATGAACAAGGTCGTCGCGGCCCTGAAGAAGGCCGGGATCGCCGACCGCGACATCCAGACCTCGAGCCTCAACGTCAATCCGCAGTACGTTTACGTGCAGAACGAGCCGCCCAAGCTGAACGGCTACCAGGCCAGCAACCAGGTGACGATCCAGGTGCGCGACCTGACCAAGCTGGGCCAGACCGTCGACGCCACGGTCGGCGCCGGGGCCACCAATGTGGGCGGCATCAGCTTCGGCCTGCAAAATCCGCAGGCGGCCGAGGACGCGGCGCGGCTGGATGCGGTCAAGGCCCTGCAGGCCAAGGCGGACCTCTACGCCCGGGCCACCGGCTACAAGATCGTCCGCCTGGTCAGCCTGGGCGAAGGCGGCGGCTACACCCCCTCGCCGCCCCCGATGCCGATGTACGCCATGGCCAAGCGCGAAATGGCCGACAGCAGCCCGGTCTCGGCCGGCGAGCTGAAGGTGCGGATCGACGTCTCGGCGACGTACGAACTGGCGAAGTAGGCCCTAGGACCTAGGGGGCGATCACTTGCCCCCTACGGACCGCTTCGCGGTCGTCTTCCCCCAGAGGGGGGGAAGAGGCCTGCCGCGCGCGTCCTCCGCCCCCCTATGGGGGCGGACAGACCGCGAAGCGGTCAGGTGGGGGCAATTGGGTGAGCTACAGCCCCGCCTTGGCGAAGGCCTCTTCCACCCGCTCCTGCACCTCGCGGCCCGGCAGGGCGCGTTCGCCCTCCATCACCGCGACGTAGGACAGGCCCAGGTCCGGCTTGCCAGCGCCGACCGGCACGGGGCCCATGGCCCAGCCGACGGTGTTGACGCCAGGGCCCGAGGGACAGCTGACGAAGCGGGACGGCTTGCCGACCGCGCCCTCGAGCACGGTCTGGGCCGTGGTCGTGGCCCCATCGCAGGTGGGGAGGTTGCGCGAGCAGGTGATGTAGCCGCCGCCGGTCCAGACCACCTTGCCGGCCTTGTTCGCCAGCAGCACGCAGGTGTTGGGCCCGCCGATGGCGCGGCCGACGGCGTTCGACAGCTGCTGCTCGTCGACGCCCTTGGGCAGCTTGGGCGAGCAAGCGGCGAGCGTCAGGCCCGCCGCGACCAAAACGCCAAACGCCTTGGGCGCGGCCCGCACGCTCAGGCGGCCTTCTTGATGCGGTTGCCGTCTTCCAGCAGCACCACGGTCGGGGCGTAATTTCGCGCCTCTTCCGCCGGCATCTGGCAGTAGGTGACGACGATCACCGTGTCGTTCTTCTGCACCAGGCGGGCGGCAGCGCCGTTGACGCCGATCACCTTGGAGCCGCGCGGCGCGGCGATGGCGTAGGTGGTGAAACGGGCGCCGGTGGTGATGTTCAGCACGTCGACCTGCTCGTTGGGCAGGATGTTCGCGGCTTCGAGCAGGTCGGTGTCGATCGCGATCGAACCTTCATAGTCGAGGTCGGCCTGGGTGACGGTGGCCCGGTGAAGCTTGGCCTTCATCATCGTCAACAGCATGGCGATATCACCCTATCCGCTTGAAACACATTGGGATTTACCGGGCCGCCACACACATGACCCGTGATCAGTCACGGCCATATAGACAGGAAGCGCCTTCCATTCAATCGCCCCGCGACCTTGGGCGGCAAACCGCCTTCGCCGAACAATGGTTAACAGCGACGCTTGGGCGCCCTATGGTCTGGATAACAGCGTGATGCGAGGGGGCTCTCATGCGACTTCTGACAGGCTTTGTGCTGGGCGGGATCCTGGCCACGGGCGCCTTGGGGGCGGCGGTGTCCCAGACTCGGATCGACCCGGCGACGGGGGCCCAGGTCCCCGGCGCGGCGGCCCCGACGGCGGCTCCGGCCACGACGACGACACCGACCCGCCGGCCCGGCGTCGCGGTGCTGAACCGCGTACCGCCCCGTGGCGGCGGCCAGGTCGACTGGAAGGCGGCGGTCGGCGGGTTGCGCCAGAGCGGCGGCGGCAATCCCGCGCCCAACCTCAACCAGGCCGCCGTCGACATGACGCGCGTTCCGATCCTGCTGCCCGCCGACGGCGACCTGACGGCCGGAGCGCGGATCTATTCGTTCGGCGACTACTACACGATCACCGCCGATGCGCCGGGCGCGGGGATTTCGCTCAGCGGCACGACCGCCGTGGTCCCCCTGCCCGCCGGTTCGCCGCTGAAGATCACCCCGATGGGGCCGGAAGGCGCGACCTCGCAGCGCACGGTGGACGGCCAGTTGATCAGTTTCGTGCGCTACGGCGTGCTCTACACGGTCGAGGTGCGCTGCGACGCGCCGACCGACCCGCGCTGCGCCGACGACAACTACGCCCGCGGCCTGGCCGCCAAGACCACCACCGTGGTGATGGGCGCCGCCGCCCGCGCCGCCGCCGGCCTGGGGGGCTGAGCCGATGCGCAAGCTGCTGATCCTCTCGCCGCTGGTCCTGGCCCTGGCCCTGGGAAGCTGCGACGACACGACCAAGCCCGCCGCCCCCGCGCCGGGCGGCGAGGTCAAGACGCCCGCGTCGCCCGAGCCCGGTCCGCCGACGCCCGACGACCAGCCGTCCGATGGTGGGGCCGAACAGCCGTCCAGCGAGCCGGTCCCGCCCGCGCCCGGCCCGCCGGTCGAGCCCGCGACCCCGCCCGCCCCCTCGCCGGCCAGCTTCAACCACAACCCGCCCGGCGTGATGCCGAACGGCCAGGGCCACGGCTATCTGGACCGCACGGTGTGGTCGCCGGCCATGTGCTGGCCGCTGCAGGACGACGCCTTCGCCAATTCCCAGGTCTACGGCCACGGCGGCGGCATGGGTCCGGCCGGCACCAGCCAGTGCGACAGCGCCAACTACACCCTCCCCTGGCGCGACAACTTCTGCGAGGCCCGCTCGCGCGACAATCCGCTGTGCGCCGGCGGCGGCACGGGCCACCAGGGCCAGGACATCCGCCCGGCCACCTGCAAGAAGAACCAGTACTGGGCGGTGGCCGCCGAGAAGGGCGTGATCACCGACATCGGCAGCTACACCGTCACCCTGGTGGGCTCGGCCGCGCCGCACCGCACCTATCGCTACCTGCATATGCAGATGGCGGCCCTGGCGGTGAAGGAAGGCGACACGGTCACGGCCGGCCAGAAGGTGGGCAAGGTGGCCAACGACTTCGGCGGCACGCCCACCACCATCCACCTGCACTTCGAGCTGCGGGCCGGCGTGGCGGGCACGACCACCGACGGCAAGCCGGTGGTGCTGCACACCTTCCTGCCGCCCTATATGAGCCTGGCCGAGGCCTATCAGCGCAAGCTGAACGGGGGGACCTGCGGCTAGGGCGATCTTGGGTGACCACTTGCCCCTACGGGTCGCTTCGCCGACTGTTTGGGGGAAGTGCGTGAGCCGCCGACGCCCTACAGCTTGTAGCCGCTCGCCAGGATCTTGGCGTGGACCGCCTTGGTCAGCTTGATGTAGCCCTTGCTCGGATCGCGGAAATACAGCGGGTCCTTGATCTTGGCCGGATCGAAGCCTTCCTGGACCAGGTCGATCTTGCGGTACTTGAAGGTGCCGGTGGTCTCGATCTCGGGCTGCAGGCGCACGAAGATCGGGCGGGCGTAGGCCGGCAGCTCGCGGTCGACATATTCGGCCAGGCCGCCGATCTCGAACTCGGGCCCGACGACCAGCGAGGCCATGCCCGCCTTGCCGTCCAGGTCGCCGATGGTCACGCCGTAGACGTTGACCTCCTTGACGCCGGGCACCGCCGACAGGCGCTCGGACACCTCGCTGGTGGCGACGTTCTCGCCCTTCCAGCGGAAGGTGTCGCCGATCCGGTCGACGAAGTAGAGGTAGCCGTCGCCGTCGGACCGCATCAGGTCGCCGGTGCGGAACCAGGCGTCGCCCTTCTCGAAGACGTCGTGCAGGATCTTCTTCTCGGTGGCGGCCTTGTCGGCGTAGCCGGTGAAGTTGGAGCGGGCGTCGCCGGCGATGTGGCCGATGCATTCGCCGATCTCGCCGGGGGCGGCCTCGATGCAGCAGCCGTTGGGGCCGCGCACGGGGGTCTCGGTCTCGACGTCGAACTTGACGATGCGGATGTTGAACTTCTTCTTCAGATAGCCCGGGACGCGGCCGATGGCCCCGCGTCGGCCGTCGAAGTTGAACAGCGAGACGTTGCCCTCGGTCGCGCCGTAGAACTCCAGCACGCCGCCGACCTTGAAGCGGTCCAGCATCTGGTCCCAGACGTCGGGACGCAGGCCGTTGCCGAAGATCAGCCGGATCTTGTGGGCGTGCTCGCTGGGCGTTTCGGGGTGGTTGGCCAGGTAGCGGCACAGCTCGCCGATATAGACGAACATCGTGCAGTTCTCGGCGACCACGTCGTCCCAGAAGGCGGTGACCGAGAACTTCTTGCGCAGCACCACCGCCCCGCCGTTCAGCAGGGCCGCGCCCATGGCGCAGAGGCCGCCGGTGGCGTGGTAGAGCGGCAGGGTCACGTAGATGCGGTCGGTGGCCCGCGCGTCGGTCGAGCCGGCGAAGCCGCGCATGTAGAGCTGGGCGCGCATGTGGGTGATGCGCGCGGCCTTGGGCATGCCCGTCGTGCCGCTGGTGAAGATGTAGAGCGCGGTGTCCTTGGCGGTCAGGCCGTTGCGGGCCGTCAGGCGGTCGGGGCGCAACTGGCTGCAGCTCTTCAGCGCGTTGGCCAGGTCGCGCTGGTCGCCCTGAGCCGGGCCCAGCACCCACTGCTGGACGTGGCGGCCCAGCGTGCTCTTCACCTGCTCGAAACAGGGAGAGGTCTCGGGATCGACGATGCAGTGCAGGGCCTGGGAGATGTTCAGGCAGTGGGCCAGAGCCGGGCCGGTCAGCTGGTTGTTGATCAGGGCGGTGGCCACGCCGACCTTCGACAGACCGTACCAGATCGCCAGGTATTCCAGGCGGTTGGGCATGAACAGCGCCACGGTCTGACCGCGGGTGATGCCCTGCCCCTTGGCCCAATGGGCGTAGCGGTTGGCGATACCGTCCAGCTCGGCATAGGTCACCGACCGGCCTTCGAAGACGATGGCCTGGCTGTCGCGCCACTTGTCGACCGCCGCCTCCAGATCGTCGCAGATCAGGTTGGTGCTGTCCGGCGCGATGGATTTCACGCGCTTAAGGGTTCGCGAGAGTCCCTTCAGGAACTTCAACTCGCGCTTCAACCTGGCCGGCAAACTCATCGACGCACTCCGTTCAAACAACCATTGGAGAGCGACGAGCGACCGGTCAAGACGTGCCGGCGGCTCGATTTGCCGAAGTGGACGACAATCGGAAATGCACTTGGCCGCGGGTGAAATCCAGCGCCACCGATTCGAAGGCGTTGAGGATGTCGATCCCGATCAGGATCGCCGGTCGATGAACCAGGTCCCAATACTCGAAGGTATGGACCGGGCCGAACACCACCGGCACGTCGCGGATGATGATCCTGCCCAGGCTGAGGCTCTTGAGCGCGGCCAACCGGCCTTCCAGGGTCTGGCCGGTCAGGCTGACCAGCTGGATGTCGGCCCAGTCGCTGGTCACGTTCCGGCTGCGCATCGCCTGGCGCATCAGGGCCATGTTCCCGACGGTGGTGGTCGAGCCAGTGTCGATGAAGGCCAGCACCGGGGCGCCCCCCACGGCCGCGTCGATCAGGTGCAGGCCGCTGCGGCGCGCCTTCACCGGCACGCTCACGGTATATTCGTCGGTGTTCGGCGGGACCGACCCCACCCGCATCTGGTCGCGGGCGAAGTCGAGGATCAGCCCCTGCCCGCCCAGCCAGTCCAGGCCCAGGACGCCGGGAGCTTGAACGAATCGTCCGGGCAGGACCGACAGGGTGAGGCCGCGCCGCACCCGGCGGCCGACGGCGATCGTCTGGACCTTGACCGTTCCCACCGTCTCGACGCCGGCGATGCCGTGCAGGCTGACCGAGCCGCTGATCGGCAGGTCCAGCACGGCGGCCAGCTCGCTGGAGATCACCGAGGCGTTGGCGCCGGTGTCGACCAGGAAGGGATACGGCCCTTGCCCGTTGATCTTGGCCTGGACGGTCAGGCGTCGGGTGAAGCCCTGGATCTTGGTGGGATCGACGGGCGGGTCCGGCAGATCGAGAGCGGCGGCCGGAAGCGCGGGCGCTAGACCGGCCATGGCGAGCATCGCCGCCAGCCGTCGTCGCGAGAACTCGGGACTGTCCACGGAAACAGCCTCCTTCCAGAGGAAGGAGGCTATACCCTGCTCGACACCTTAGCCAGAACTTCGAAGACCGACGTTATCCCGTCGCGAGGCGACGCTGGTCGTCGCGCGCCGACTTCAGCTTCTCGGCCACCAGGAACGCCAGCTCCAGGGCCTGCTCGCCGTTCAGGCGCGGATCGCAGTGGGTGTGGTAGCGGTCGGCGAGATCGCCTTCCGACACCGCCCGCGCGCCGCCCAGGCACTCGGTGACGTTCTGGCCGGTCATCTCCAGGTGCACGCCGCCGGGGTGGACGCCCTCGGCGTTGGCGATCTCGACGAACGACTTCACCTCCGAGAGGATGCGGTCGAACGGCCGGGTCTTGTAGCCGGTCGAGGCCTTCAGCGTGTTGCCGTGCATCGGGTCGGTGGCCCAGACCACCGAACGGCCGGCGGCCTTGGTCGCCTTCATCAGACGCGGCAGGCGGTCGGCGATCTTGTCCGAGCCGAAGCGACCGTACAGGGTCAGGCGGCCCGGTTCGTTCTGCGGGTTCAGCACGTCGATCAGCCGCAGCAGGTCGTCGCCTTCCATGGTCGGACCGCACTTCAGGCCGATCGGGTTCTTCACGCCCCGCATGAATTCGATGTGGGCGCCGTCCAGCTGACGGGTGCGCTCGCCGATCCACAGCAGGTGGGCGCTGGTGTCGTACCAGTCGCCCGAGGTGCTATCGACGCGGGTCATGGCTTCCTCGAAGCCCAGCAGCAGGGCCTCGTGGCTGGTGAAGAACTCGACCCGGCGCAGGTCGGGCTGGGTTTCCGGCGTGACGCCGACCGCCGACATGAAGGTCAGGGCTTCGCTGATCTTTTCCGACAGCTCGCGGTATCGCGCGCCCTGCGGGCTGTCGCCCACGAAGCCCAGCGTCCAGCGGTGGATGTTGTAGAGGTCGGCGTAACCGCCGCTGGCGAAGGCGCGCAGCAGGTTCAGCGTCGCGGCCGACTGGCCGTAGGCGCGCAGCAGGCGGTCCGGGTCGGGAATCCGATCCTCGGGCGTGAACTCCATGCCGTTGATGTTGTCGCCCCGATAGGACGGCAGGGTCACGCCGTCGATCGTCTCGATCGGTTCGGAGCGCGGCTTGGCGAACTGGCCCGCGATGCGGCCCACCTTCACCACCGGCTTGCCGCCGGCGAAGGTCAGCACCACCGCCATCTGCAGGATCAGGCGGAAGGTGTCGCGGATGTTGTCCGCGTGGAATTCCTTGAAGCTTTCGGCGCAGTCGCCGCCCTGCAACAGGAAGGCGCGGCCCTCGGCCACTTCGCCCAGGGCCGACTTCAGCCGGCGCGCCTCGCCCGCAAAAACCAGCGGCGGCATCTGACGAAGAGTCTGCTCCACACGGTCGACCGCACCCGCATCCGGGTAGTCGGTCGGGACGTGTTTCGCAGGCATGGCTCTCCACGACGACGGGGTCCAACGGCTGGTCATGACGGTCTCGAACTTCTCAAAAGGGAGCGGCTTTTATCCTAACCGCTATGGAAAGGCAAAATCATTGCGACGAAAGGGGGAAAATCAGCCCAACGGGGTAAGTTCGTCCAAGCTGGTCCATTGCGGGGCCAGCGAACGGGCCAGGCCGCAGGCGATCAGGGTCAAGGCGCCCAGGGCCAGCCACCATTCCTGCCAGACCCCGAAGCTCAGGCCGCCGATCACCAGATAGCTGACGAGGGCGGCGGCGGCCATGGCGGCCTCGGCCCGCGATCGTTCGCTGAGCCGCACCACCCCATAGGCCAGCCAGCAGAAGAACACGCCCGCCAGGGCCGCGCCGATCGCGCCCAGCTCCAGCCACAGCTGGAGTTCCGCGTTGTGGGTGTGCAGCGGGATGGCCGGGCCGAAGCTGCGGCTGGCGTCCAGACCCCAGCCTCGGAAGGGATGGCTCTGAACATGGTCGGCGGCGAACGTCCAGATGTTCAGCCGGGAATCCCACGAGGCCGGAACCAGCTTGTGCAGCCACGCGACGAAGCCCGTCTGGACTCCGATCAGGACGGCCAGGGGCGCCACCACGAACGGTGTGGCCACCAGACCGACCAGCACCTTGGCCGCCGTCTGTCCGAAGCGGTGGACCAGCAACCAGATCACCCCGCCCGCCGCCAGGGCGACCAGACAGGCGTCCGAGCTACAGACCAAGGAGGTCAGGATCATGCCCGCCGCCAGCAGCCAGATCAGGGGGAAACGCGAAAGCCGCGCCAGGATCAGCGCCGCCGGCCAGAACAGCAGCGCCAGCACGTAGGTCGACAGCGAGACCTTGACCATCGCCAGGTCCGGGCGGATCGCCTCGCCGGTCAGCGCGTGCAGTCGCTGGTAGACCGCGGCGCCGCTCAACGAGTCCAGCGCGGCGATCACGGCCAGGGCCACCATGCCGTAGGCCAGCACCACCGCCCCGCGCCGCGCGCCGGCCTCCGGCAGTCCGCGCAGGGCCACGACGGCCGCGCCGTAGGTGGCCAACTGCAGGAACAGCTTCAGGGCGGTCAGGGTCTCGATGTCGCCGTAGTCCTTGAGCTTCGACGCGTCGATCGCCACCGGGCTCCAGGTCATGCCGACCGCCGCCCACAGGGCCAGGGCCACCAGGATCAGGAGCGGCGGCGCGGCGGCGCGGGTCAGCTTCAGGCCCGGCAGGGCCAGCAGGCCGGTCAGGGCCAGCAGCGGCGCGAAGCCCAGGGGCGCCAGATAGGCCAGCAACGGCGTCATCACCGTGACGAAGATCGCGACCCCGGTCAGCCAGGGCGCGCGGCGCGCCGGGGCGTCGGCGGACGCGTCCCCTCGAACGGTCGACTCGATCGGCGACGTCGCGGTCATACGGTCCCCATTTCCGAGGGCTTGTACTTCTCGCGCATGGTGACCAGCTCCTCGGCCAGGGTCGGGTGGACCGCGCAGGTGGAGTCCCACTGGGATTTGGTCACGCCCATCTTCACGGCGATCGCGGCCATCTGGATGATCTCCGGCGAATCCGGCCCGACGACGTGCACCCCGACCACCTTCTCGTCGTCCTGCTTGACCACCAGCTTCATCAGGCAGCGGTCCTGACCGCCGTAGAAGACGCTCTTCATCGGCCGGAACACGGCGCGATAGATGTCGACCTTGCCGAATTTGTGACGCGCCTCGGCCTCGGTCATGCCGACCGCGCCGATCGGCGGCTGGGAGAACACCGCCGAGGCGACCATGTCGTGATCGAAGCTGGTCGGATTGTCGTAGAACTCGGTCTGGGCGAAGGCCGCGCCCTCGCGGATCGCCACCGGCGTCAGGTTGATGCGGTCGGTGACGTCGCCCACCGCCCAGATGTTCTCGGCGGTCGTCCTGGATTGCTCGTCGACCACGATCGCGCCGCGGTCGTTGAGCTTCACGCCCACCTTGTCCAGGCCCAGCCCCTCGACATAGGGGTCCCGCCCGGTGGCGAACATCACCGCGTCGGTCTCGAAGGTCAGCTCGTTGTTGAGCTTGCTGAGCAGGCCGGTCTCGGTCTTCTCCAGGCTCTCGTGCGAGCAGCCCAGCACCACCTTGATCCCGCGCTTCTCCAGTTCCTCGGCCAGGTGCATGCGCACGTCGTCGTCGAAGCCGCGCAGGATGTTGGCGCCGCGATAGAGCAGCGTGGTCTGCACGCCCAGGCCGTTGAAGATGCTGGCGAACTCGACGGCGATATAGCCGCCGCCGACCACCATCACCCGCTTGGGCAGGGTCGGCAGGTGGAAGGCCTGGTCAGAGGTGATGCCCAGCTCCGCGCCCGGGAAGTCCGGCTTCCAGGGCCGGCCGCCGGTGGCGATCAGGATCTTGCGGGCGGTGTAGCGGCCCGCGTCTTTCGACCCCTCCTTGGGCAGAACCTCGACGGTGTGCTTGTCGACGATCTGGGCCCGGCCGTGCAGCAGGTGCGCGCCCGCCTTCTGCAGGTTGGTGACGTAGATACCCGACAGGCGGGCGATCTCGACGTCCTTGTCGTGCAGGAAGCCCTTCCAGTCGAAGCTGGCCTCGCCGATCGTCCAGCCGTAGCCCTTGGCCGTCTTCAGCTGGCTGGTGACCTCGCTGGCGTAGACCATGAACTTCTTGGGCACGCAGCCGCGGATCACGCAGGTGCCGCCCACCCGGTATTCCTCGGCCACGGCCACCTTGGCGCCGCTCATGGCGGCCAGGCGCGCGGCACGCACGCCGCCCGAGCCGGCGCCGATGACGAAGAGGTCGAAGTCGTACTCAGCCATCGCGGCGCTCCGGGATCACATAGTCGGGTCGGGCTCAGCCGTGAGCCCGGAAGAGGGCGGATATGGGTCTAGGGGACCAGCTTGACCACCCCTTGGTCGGTTCCGATCAGGGCTTCGTCCGCCAGGTCGAGGAACAGGCCGTGATCGACGACGCCGGTCACGGTCTTCAAGGCCGCCGCCAGGGCGGCCGGTTCGGCGATCACGCCGGACGGCAGATCGTAGATCACGTTGCCGCCGTCGGTGACCACGATGCCCCGGTCGGCCATGCGCAGGCGCGGCGGCAACAGCTCGAACTCGGCGGCGATGTCGGCCAGCCGATGGCCGGTATGGACATGGCCGAAGCGCACGACCTCGATCGGCAGCGGGAACTTGCCCAGGTGATCGACCTTCTTGGCGGCGTCGGCGATGACCACGCAGCGCTTGGAGGCCTCCCAGACCAGCTTCTCGCGCAGCAGGGCCGCGCCGCCGCCCTTGATCAGCGACAAGCCCGGACCGACCTCGTCGGCGCCGTCCACGGTCAGGTCGATCGACTTGACGTCGTCCAGCGCCGCCAGCGGGATGCCCAGCTCGCGGGCCAGGTTGGCGGTGGCTTCCGAGGTCGGCACGCCGCGGATGTCCAGCTTGCGCGCGGCCAAGGCTTTCACGAACCAGGCCGCCGTCGAGCCCGTGCCCAGGCCCACGACCATGCCGGCCTCGACGAGTTCGGCAGCGGCCTCGCCCGAAATTCGCTTCTGATCGTCGGCGCTCATTTCTTCCCCTTCTTGGCCAGCTTGAGGGCGCGGAACTTGGCCGCCCAGCCCGGCTTGTCGCTCTGCGGCGCGCGGCTCAGGGCCAGGGCCCCGTCCTCGACGTCCTTGGTGATCACCGAGCCCGAGCCGGTCATCGCCCCTTCCCCGACCCGCACCGGGGCCACCAGGGCGGTGTTGGAGCCGATGAAGGCGTTCGCGCCGACGTGGGTCTCGAACTTGTCGAAGCCGTCGTAGTTACAGAAGATCGTGCCGGCCCCGATATTGGCTTTTGGGCCAATCGAGCCGTCGCCCAGGTACGACAGATGGTTGGCCTTTGCCCCCGCCCCGACCTTGACCTTCTTGACCTCGACGAAGTTGCCGATGTGGGCGTCCGGACCGATGTCCGCGCCCGGCCGGAGACGGGCATAGGGACCGATCAGGGCCCCCTCGCCGACCGCCGCGCCTTCCAGGTGGCTGAACGCCTTGATCACCGCGCCCGTGGCGACGCTGACGCCGGTCCCGAAGACCACGAACTGCTCGACCGTGACGCCGGCGGCCAGTTTGGTGTCCCAGCTCAGGTGCACGGTGTCCGGGGCCGGCATGGTCACGCCCTCGACCAGGAAGGCGGACCGGCGGGCGGCCTGCCAGACCGCCTCGGCCGCGGCCAGCTCAGCCTGGGAATTGACGCCCTGCACGGAGGCTTCCGGCGCGAAGGCGGCGCGGGTCGACAGTTCGCGGTCATGCGCCAGGCCGACCACGTCGGTCAGGTAGTATTCCTGGTTGGCGTTGTCGTTGCCGACATTGGCCAGCAAGTCGAACAGCAGGGCGCGGTCGGCGGCCAGGACGCCGGAATTGCAGTGCTTGACCTGCTTGACGGCGGCGTCGGCGTCCTTGGCCTCGACGATCCGCAGCAGCACGTGGCCGGGGGCAAGGATCAGTCGGCCATAGGCGCCGGGATTGGCAGCCTCGAAGCCCAGCACCGCCACGTCCGCGCCCCCCCCCCGCGAAGAACCGGCCCGCAGGTCGAACAGCGGCTCGATCGTCGGGGCGCTCAACAGCGGGCAGTCGGCGAAGGTCACCACCACGTCGCCGTCGAAGTCGGCCAGGACGTCGCGGGCGGCCAGCACGGCGTGGCCGGTGCCCTGGGGCGGATCCTGCAGCACGGTCGCGCCCTCGCCCAGGCGCTTCCTGGCATGCTCGCCGACCTGCGGGCTGTGGGCGCCGACCACCACGACGATGCGCTCGCAGTTCAGGGCCTCGGCGGTGTCGATCGCGTGGTCCAGCAAGGTCCGGCCGCCGATCCTGTGCAGCACCTTGGGCGTCGGCGACTTCATCCGCGTGCCCTGGCCGGCGGCCAGGATGACGGCGGCGCGCGGGCGGGCCGGCGAAGAAACCGAATTGGTCATGGACGAAGCGACTCCCGAAGCACGGACCAAAGTTGCATTAGCCGCGCGTTTAGCCGAAAGGCCAGAGCCATGCATGCCCAGAACGACATTCCCAAGGCCGACATTCTGCGCGGCGCGACGATCGCCTTCGACCTCGACGGCACCCTGGTCGACACCGCCCCGGACCTGGTGGCCTCGCTGAACATCATCCTCGCCGAGGAAGGCCTGCCGCCCCTGCCGTTCGACGACGTGCGCAAGATGGTCGGGCGCGGGGCCAAGGCCCTGCTGGAGCGCGGCTTCGCGGCCGCCGGCGCGCCGCTCGACGCGGACCAGGCCCCGGCCCTGGTCGAGCGCTTCATCGCCCTCTACCTCGGCCGCATCGCCCACGAGAGCGCGCCCTTTCCCGGCGTGGTCGAGACCCTGGTCGCGCTCCGGGCGGCGGGCGCGAAACTGGCGGTCTGCACCAACAAGCTGACCCACCTGTCGGTCGCCCTTCTCGACGCCCTGGACCTGACCCAGTATTTCGACGCCGTGGTCGGCGCCGACAGCGCCCCCGCCGCCAAGCCCGACCCGCGCCACGTGCTGGCGACGATCGCGGCGGTCGGCGGCGATCCGGCCCGCGCCGTGATGGTCGGCGACAGCATCAACGACGCCCTGGCCGCCAAGGCCGCCGGCGTCCCGACCCTGCTGGTCACGTTCGGCTACACCGAGGCGCCGGTCGAGACCCTGGGCGGAGATCTGTTGATAGATGCCTTCTCCGACGTCCCGTCGGCCTGCATCACGCTTTTGACCTCTTGCGGTCCCGGAAACGCCGGGCTATAGGCCCGTCCCTCTCGCGGCGAGGTCCTTGAACCTCACCGACACGGCGGATGCTTAGCTCAGCGGGAGAGCACCTCGTTCACACCGAGGGGGTCGCAGGTTCAATCCCTGCAGCATCCACCATTTCCCCCGATGATCCTGAAACTTGTTTCGAGCCGCGGACCGCACGCGCCGTCGGCGTCGTTCGTCGCCGTTCGACGCTGATGCGCCCAGCGACGAGGCGAATGCACTCAAGAGTAGCGCAACAGCTCCACTCATCTTTTAGTCTTGTTAAGCGTCGATTTCCGTCGTTCTCTAGGTCACGCTTGGGGGGCCGAGCATGACGCCAGAACTGTCAAACCTCATCGCGACGATCTCCGCCCGATCCCCTCCTCGCGCTCGCCCGTCGATCCGCAACAGAGGTAGGACAAGATGATCCCTCCCAGCCGCCGGTCCCTGACCGCCTCGCTCTTCGCCCTGACCGCCGTCACGGCCATGGCGGGCTGCAAGCCCGCGCCTGCGCCCCCGCCCCCGGCTCCGCCCGCCGTCCAGATCACCGAACCGGAGGTCCTCGCCGCGCAGAAGGCCTGGGGCGACGCGCTGGTGGCCATCTCGCAGGCCTATGAGACCGGCGGTATCGAAAAGGCCAAGCCGCTGGCCAGCGAGGTGATCGACAAGGCCTACGGCTACAACATGGGGCCGGTGCTGTTCAAACCGACCCTGACCCAGGAACCCCAGACCTTCCGCCTGACCAAGGAAGGGGCCCTGTCCTATTTCGTCGGCCACGACCCCGCCTATCCCCACGACGACGGCTTCGCGCTCAAGGGCTGGCGCTCGGTGGCGGTCCGCAACGTCGGGATCCAGATCAACGGCGCCGTCGCCAACACGATGGGCAACGTCTCGATGACCGACAAGGACGGCAAGGTCACCACGGTCGACAAGACCTGGACCTTCAAGAAGGACGACAAGGGCGTGGTGCGCATCATCCTGCACCACTCCTCCCTGCCCTACACCGGCCCGGAAAAGCCCGTCCTCCGTGCGCCCCTGGTCCTCAAGCGCCCTGTGACCGTCAAGCAACCGTAAAGGCGTCGAAGGGCAGCGCCGCCAGGAAGTCGGCGGCGTCGAAGGCCTCGCCCGGCGCCAGGGCGCCGCTCGCAACGCCGTCGGCGAGCAGGCGCTCGACGGCTTCGCAGACCAGCGGCGCGGTGAACCCGTAGATGTCTCGGCCGGCGGCGGTCGCGCGCCGCGTCTGGTCGCCGCGCCGCACGATCGCCTCGACGACGAACTTCTGGGCCGACAGCCCGCGCTCGTCGACGGCGGTCGGCGGCGGGGTCGCCGCGTCCCGGATGTCCTTCAGCGCCGTCTCGCTGAGATAGGTGTCCAGTCGCGCGGTCTTCAGGTGCCGGGCGACGACGACCACCTCGGAGAACGGCACCGCGATCATGGCCTGGGATCCGACCGGTTCCGGGAAGGTCCAGGTCGTGCGCGGCGGTGGATTGGCCAGCGGCGCCAGCCGCCCCTCGACGATCACCTGGCGTGGCGCGGTGTTGCGGGCCCCGGTGATCCGCGTGCCCTCGGTCGGCCACCAGTGGTCGAGCCCGATGCCGATCTGGATGTCGTCAGCCTCGGCCCAATCGCCCATGGCCGCCGTGGCCAGAAGGTCGGCCAACCCGCCGTAGAAGCCCATGGCCGGCAGGGCGACCAGGCCGGCCGCGCGGGCCGGGCCGTCGAACCGGTCGAACACCGTCTGGGCGCTGGGCTGCTCGGCCGAGACGTCGATGTAGTGGGCGCCCGCCCGCAGCGCCGCCGACGCCACCGCCTCGGCGGTGTCCATGAACGGCCCCGCGCAGTTGATCACCGCCGCCACGCCCTCGAACGCCCGGTCAAGCGCGGCGGCGTCGTCGACGCTGGCCGTGCGGATCGCGACGTCGCCGCCGGGAAAGGCGGCCCGGAGCGCCTCGGCCCGCCGTCCGACCGCCACGGGCGCCAGGCCCCGCCGCAGAAGCTCGTCGACCACGAACCGCCCGGTGTGGCCCGAGGCCCCGAACACGGCCACCCGATGCCTGGAAGTCTCGAAATTCGTCATGGCGCAACCTCGCTACAGACCTGTCTGTTCCGCATAGCTACAAACAGGTCTGTAGCGTGTCAACCGGCGCCGTGCTAGGAGGGGCTGGAGGTGTCGTGATGCAGCAAGATTCCGGACGTTCGACGTCCACCAACAATCCGGCCGCCGCCAAGACCGGCGACGCGGTCCGCGAGCGCATTCTCGAGACGGCCTCGAGCCTGTTCTACCGGGAGGGCGTGCGCGCGGTCGGGGTCGATCTGGTAGTCGCGGAGGCCGGCGTCGCCAAGACCAGCCTCTATCGTCACTTCCGCACCAAGGACGACCTGATCGCCGCCTTTCTCGAACGCGAGGACAAGGACTTCTGGCGCACCTGGGACGAGGTCACGCGGCGACACCCCGACGATCCGTCGGGCGAGCTGCAGGCTCATATGGACTGGATTGGCGAGCGGGTCGGGCGGCCCAAATATCGCGGCTGTCCGCAATTGAACGTCGCCGCCGAATTTCCCCAGGCCGAGCATCCGGCCAGGCTGGTCGCCACCGCGCACAAGCTTGAGCTGAGGCGTCGGCTGCTCGACATCGCCCAGCGGATGGGCGTCGCCCGCTCGGAAGAGCTGGCCGGACAGCTGGCGGTTCTGATCAACGGGGCCTTCGTCAGCACGCCGATCCTGTCGACGGCCGAGGCGAAGGGGCTGCTGCAACGCGCGGCCCAGGCCCTGGTCGAGGCCGCGCGCTGACACGCCTTCGCCGCCACCGTCCAGACCCAAGGGGTTGGAGCGGTGACGGCTCGGGGATCGCGATCGTCGGCTCAGTTCGCCGGCGCGTTGGCCTTGCTGATCAGGATCGTCACGGTGACGCGACGGGCTTCGGCCGCGGTCTTGGGCGGATCGGGATCCTGGGCGACGGAGTCTTCACCCAGGGCGGTCGCCGGGACGATGTAGGGCGGCACGATGGCGCAGCTCTCGATCAGGTAGGACTTCACGGCCGCCGCGCGGCGGGCGCTCAGGCGCTTGTTGGCGGCCGCGTCGCCGGTCGGGTCGGCGCGACCGACCACGGCCAGGCGGAAGCCGCTCTTGATGCCCTTGGCCTTCGCGGCGATGTCCTGCAGGTCCTGCTTGCCTTGGGCCGAGATCGTGGCGCTGCCCACCTCGAAGAACACCTTGGCCCGGCCGGCCGGCACCAGGTTGCCGACATTGTTCAGCCGCTCTTCCTGCTCGGCGATCGCCTGCTTGTTGGAGGCGACGCCGGCTTCGGTCTGGGACAGGCCGGCCGAGATCTGCTTGGCGGTCTTCAGATCGGACTTCTTGAAGGTGATGGATTGGGCGACCAGGCCATCGGCGGACGGCAGCCCCCTGAACTCGATGGCCAGGCCGCGGATCAGGTCCTCGGTCGAACCGCTTTCGCGCTGCAGGACCCCCGCGCCGGCGGTGACCGTGATCTTGGTGTCCGGCGTCAGGGCGAGGGTCTGCTCTTCCGCGCCCATCCTGACGACGAGACTGTTGTCGGCATGCGAAACGATCATGCCCTTGTAGACTTGGGCCTCCTGGGCAAATCCGAGTCCAGGGACGGCCATCAGGACCGCCCCGAGCATAGCTGCCATCGCTTTGCGGATATCCATGTCGCGCGTTCTCCATCGCCCGCGCGCCCGGCCCGCGATGCGGCGGCGCCCTCGCAACGCAGGGTCGCCGTGGTGGTACGCCCGGCACAGCTCGCGCGACATCCGTTAGACACCTGAGCCCGGGGCAGGCCATCCCCCGAGGCGGAGCAGACCTGCCGGTCGATTTTGACGTATCGCCAGCTCTTGTTGCGCCAGCTCCACAGGCGCGCGATGTTGCGCCTTCGGCGACATCGTCGCCTCGCGGAACCTCATCGGAGAACTCGGGGTTCCACCTTCAGCGCAGCACTTCCAGGACATGTCGGACTTAATGCCATCTCGTCGCTTGATCGACCTCGACCAGGCCACGCGCTTCCAGCTGCTGATCGACGCGGTCAAGGACTACGCCATCTACCTGCTCGACGCCGAGGGGCGCGTCGCGACCTGGAACACCGGCGCCCAGCTGTTCAAGGGCTACACGGCCGACGAGATCATCGGCCGGCATTTCTCGACCTTCTACACCGACGAGGACCGCGCGACCGGTCTGCCGGAGCGTGCGCTGCGGACCGCCGCCGAGGCCGGCCGATTCGAGGCCGAGGGCTGGCGGGTGCGCAAGGACGGCACGCGCTTCTGGACCCACGTGGTGATCGACCCGGTGATCGATGAAGGCGAGGTGGTCGGCTACGCCAAGATCACCCGCGACGTCTCGGAACGGCGCGCGACCGACCAGGCGCTGTACGAGAGCGAGCAGCGCTTCCGACTCCTGGTCGAGGGCGTCAAGGACTACGCCATCTACATGCTCGACCCGGACGGCGCCGTCACCAACTGGAACGCCGGGGCGGAGGCGATCAAGGGCTACACCGCCGGCGAGATCGTCGGGCGGCACTTCTCGCTATTCTACACGCCCGAGGACCGTGAGGCCGGCCTGCCGGCCGCAGCCCTGGCCACGGCGCTCCGCGAGGGCAAGTTCTCCGGCGAGGCCCAGCGCGTGCGCAAGAGCGGCGAACGGTTCTGGGCCAGCATCCTGATCGATCCCATCCACGACGAGACCGGCCGGCTGCTGGGCTTCGCCAAGGTGACCCGCGACATCACCGAGAAGCGCCAGGCCGAGGAGGAGCTAGAGCGCTCCCGCGAGGCGCTGGTCCAGGCCCAGAAGATGGAGGCGATCGGACGGCTTACCGGGGGCGTCGCGCACGACTTCAACAACCTGCTGACCGTGATCCGCGCCTCGGCCGATTTCCTGCGCCGACCGAACCTGCCCGAGGAAAAGCGCGTCCGCTATGTCGAAGCGATCGCCGAGACCGCCGACCGCGCCGCGACCCTGACCGGACAGCTCCTGGCCTTCGCCCGCCGCCAGCCCCTGCAGCCGGAAGTCTTCGACGTTTGCGCGCGCCTCTGGGGTCTTCACCGGATCATCGGCAGCACGATCGGCTCGTCGGTGACCATCGAGACGGACCTTCCCGAGACCCAACACGTCGTCGAGGCCGATCCCAGCCAGTTCGACACCGCGGTCCTCAACATGGTCATCAACGCCCGGGACGCGATGCCGCGCGGCGGAACCATCAGGATCAGCGCCAGGACTGTCGACGGCGTCCCCGCGGTTCGGGGCCACGCGGCCGCCAGCGGGGCGTTCATCGCCGTCGACATCGCCGACGACGGCACAGGCATGCCGCCCGAGACGCTCAAGAAGATCTTCGAGCCGTTCTTCACCACCAAGCCGGTCGACAAGGGCACGGGGCTGGGCCTCAGCCAGGTCTACGGCTTCGCCAAGCAGTCGCGGGGCGAGATCGACGTCGAGAGCCGGCTAGGCGTCGGCACGACCTTCACGCTCTACCTGCCCAGCGCCGAGGGGCAGGCCCTGCCCCCTACCTCTCCCGTCGCCGCCCTGGTCGACCTGTCGACGGTGCCCCGGCGCAGCGTCCTCCTGGTCGAGGACAACGAGGGGGTCGGCAAGTTCGCCGCCGGCCTGCTGAAGGAACTGGGCCAGACCGTCACCTGGGTCGGCGACGGCCAGGCCGCGCTGAAGGCGCTGGCCGGCGACCCCGACGCCTTCGACCTGGTGTTCTCCGACGTGGTCATGCCCGGCATCAGCGGACTGGAACTGGCTCAGGTCATCCAGCAGCGGTGGCCCAAGCTGCAGGTCGTGCTGACCAGCGGCTACAGCCACATCATCGTCGAGCAAGGCGCCGGAGGGTTCCCGTTGGTGCGCAAGCCCTATTCGATCGACGGGCTGCTGACGATCCTGGCGTCGAAACCGAACTAGCTCGGATAGCCGCCGACATCCTTCTCGTCGTCGATCACCCGGCCGGTTCCGTGGCGCACGTCCTGGACGATCCGGCGGTCGACGGCGTCGCGGTCCCAGGGCCGCGCGCCGGCGTTCAGCAGAACCTTGGCCTCGACCCGCCAGGCCGGGATCGCCTCCAGGCCCTCGGGCCACACCGGCGGCTTGTCGAGCAAGTTGATCTTCGGCAGAGGCTCGGTGGGGATGACGCGCGAGGGCGGCATCGGGCGGCCGTCGGCGTAGTTGGCCAGGTTATCGTGCGCATAGAGGTCGAGGTCCCCCTGCCCCTCGACGATCAGGAACGGCAGGCGCAGGTCGGTGGACGCCCCGCCCTTGACCACGTTGCCGACCAGGGCCAGGCGCCCGTTCCGCCAGGTGTGGCCCGTCCATTCCGAGGCGTTGAGCGCGTAGTGCATGGCGCGCGTGCCCGGGTCGTAGATCAGGTTGTTGGCCGACACCGCCTCGACCGCGCCCTTGAACAGCTGGTTGCGCTCGCGATTGTGGGCATAGAGGTTGCCGACGATCAGCACCTGGGTGGCGTTGTCGTGGATCAGGCTGCCCTTGGAGTGCTCGCCCTTGACGTGGCTGGCGTTCGACAGGCCCTCGGCGACGATGTTGTTGCTGAAGGTGATCCGGTGCGAGGTCCCCGCCTGCCACCCCCTTGGATCCTCGCCGCCCGTGAAGCGCGGGCCCGAGGCCGAGAGGTTCTCGTCGGTGGCCCAGCTGATCGAGCAGTGGTCGACGATGACGTCACGGGCCTTCCAGCAGGTGATGCCGTCGACCTCCCAGCCGCCGCGCGCTGGGGCCCCGTCGCGGCCCGCGCGCACCCGCAGGTGGCGGATGATCACGTCGTGGGTCTCGATGGCCAGGCTGCCCTTGATCAGGGTCACGCCCGGCGACGGGGCGGTCTCGCCGGCGATGGTCAGGAAGGGCTCGACGATCTTGATGCTCTTGCGGCCCAGGTCGACGACGCCGGCCACGTCGAAGACCACGGTGCGCGGACCCTTGGCGGTGACGGCGGCGCGGAACGAGCCCGGACCGTCGCCGGCCAGGGTCGTCACCCGGATGACCTGACCGCCGTCGCCGCCGGGCGTGCCGCCGGCCCAACCCAGGCGCTCGAACATCCGCGGCTGGGGGTCCGCCGCGACCGCACCGAGCGCCGGAAGGGCCAGGGCGCCGCCCAGCAGCATCGCCCGCCGTCCGATCTTCGTCCGATCCGTCATGTCGACCTCCCTCAAGATCCGCGCGCCAGCCAGTCGACGGCGTTGGCCAGCCAGCGCCGCTGCAGCGGACCGGCCATGTCGGGCAGACGGTGCACCAGAACCCGCATGCCGTCCTTGCGCGCGATGAAGCTGGCCGCGCCGTTCTTGCGATCGTGGTCGCGGCTGTAGGCGGCGATCACCTCGACGCCTGTTCCGTCGACGACCAGCCCGTTGGACGGCTGCCCCTCGACCTGGTGCAGCACGCTCATGCCCATGTCGACCGGCAGGCCGGCGAAGGTGGAATGGGCGCGTACATAGTTCCAGTTGCCCATCCAGGGGGCGCGCAGGCCGCCGACCTGGCCGGCGTAGTCGAACAGGCCCAGGCCCGATAGCTGCTTGGCGACGCCTTCGGCCAGGCCGTCCTCCTGCACCATGGCCAGCAGCGGCGCGCCGGCCTTGACCGCCGCCAGGACCTCGGGCGGCAGGTCGCCCAGGACCACGACGGGCTTGTCGCCCTTCTTGGGCTGGGCCTCCAGGCCGGTCTGCTCGCCCACCTGGCGTCGAACGATCTCGTCGCTCTTCAGGCCCGAGGCGATGATCCCGTCGTAGCGGACGCCCGGCTTGAAGTCCTCGAGCACCACGCCTGGGACGGCGGCCAGCTGATCGCGCAGGCTGCGGGCGATGCCCGAGACGCCGATCCGCGCGGGCTTGGCCGGCTTCGGCGCCGGTCCGGTCACCCAGATCTCGCGGTCCGAGACGACGTCGCTCAGGGCGATGCGGATCACGTTCAGCCCTTCGCGCCGCAGCGCCGGGGTCCGCACGCTCTCGGCCACCAGGTGGCTGAAGACGTCGGGCGACTGCCCCGCCGGGACCGGCCAGCGGCCCAGGGCCTCGACGCTTCCATCCGGCCCGATCAGGCTGAGCGCCATCTCGCCCGACACGGCCTTGCCGGTGTCGTTGAGCAGATAGAGGTCCAGCTCGGCGCTGTCCCCCGCCGCATAGGCTCGGGCGCGGGGCTTGGCGATCGCCAGCACCGGCCGCAGGCTCTGGCTCATCAGGGCCGGATCGGCCTTGAAGCCGCGCAGCACGTCGACGATGCCCGAATGGTTCTCGATCGCCGTGCTCTCCCAGCCGGAGATGGCGGCGACGTCGACGCTGTCGCCGATGCGGATGTTCTCCAGATACTCGCGCCAGGCCTCGTAGGCCTTGCGGCCGACCGACAGGAACAGGCTCTCGCTGGTCGGGAACGCCTTGTTGAACCCCCAGCGCTCCAGATAGCCGTTGGTCGGGGCGACCACCGCCTTGTGGTCCTCCAGGTCGTAGCTCTTGCCGCCCTTGGCCAGGATCTCGACCAGCATGGCCGCGTGGTTGTCGGCGACCGCGCAGCCCTGCATCTCGCCGAACTCGACGATGAACGGCTTGCCGGTCTGGCGGTGGATGTACTCGTCCTTGCCCGCGTAGAACTTGTCGTACCACTGGTCGCCGGCGCCTTGGTGGTTGACCCACCAGCCGCCCCATTCCTCGACGTCCGAGCGGTAGTAGTGGTCGTCATAGGGCAGGTACATGGCCTGGGCCGCGCCGCGCGCCACGAAGCCGTCGTTGAGGATCACGGCCCGGCTGGGGTCGACGTCGTGGATCGCCTTCAGCACCGCCTGGACGTCGGGATTGGCTAGGTTGGCGCCGATCTCGTTCTGAAGCGTGTACTGGACCAGCGACGGATGCGAGCGGAACGCGCGGGCCATGGCCTTGCACTTCTCGACCATGAAGTCGCGGCTGAAGGTATCGGCCGCCGACAGGCTCTCGCCCGGCTTAAGGTCCTTGCCGATGGCGTGGCGACCGCCGCCGGGCTCCATCACCCGCAGCAGGCCCATCTCGTCCATGGCCGTGAAGACCTCGGGCTTGCCGACGTTGCGGTGGAAGTGCAGCGCGTTGAGGCCCAGGGTCTTGGCCGAGGTCACCTCGCGGCGCGCCAGCTCCGGCGTCGGCCAAAGGCCGTTGAAGCCCCAATAGCCCCACGAGATCGCCGAATAGAGCCGCACCCGCCGGCCGTTCAGGCGCAGCATCGCGTCGGTCCCGACCCCGTCGACGCCGAACCAGCGGAAGCCGAAGCGGACCTCGCGCGTGTCGACCACGTCCTTGCGCTCGGTCCAGCGGAACCGCAGGCGATAGAGTTCGGGCGTCTCCAGGTCCCAGAGCTTGGCGCTCGGCGCCGCCAGGCTGAACCGGACCCGCACGCGCGCGGCGTCGATGGCCTCCAGCGCTTCCAGGCCGACCTCGGCCGGGACCAGGCGGCCGGTGCGGTCGTCGACCAGCTCCAGCCCCGCCTTGGCGCGCAGGCCGGCCAGCCTGGCCGCCACGACCGGCTTGTCGAACGCGACCTCCATGAAGCCCGTCACCCGTCGGGCGTCCGGCGTGTTCAGCACCCAGGCGTCCTCGATCCGGGCCGAGAGGGGGTGGACGCTCAGGGTCAGGCCGCGGTCCAGACCGCCGAAGCCGTGCGAGGCGAACAGCTTGGCCTTGCCCCACATCATGGTGGTGCTGTCGCGCCAGTCGAAGCGGCCGCCGGGATTGGTGATGCGGATCGCCAGGCGGTTGGCCTGGCCCGGTCGCATGGCGGCGGTCAGGTCGCAGTTGATCGGCAGCTCCGACATGATCGAATAGCCGACCAACTGCTCGTTCAGGAACACCTCGGCCCGCAGGCGCGCGCCCCGGATGTTCAGCATCACCCGCTGGCCCTTGGCCGAGGCGGGGATGTCGATGGCCTTGGACCACCAGGACACGCCCTTGTAGGCGCCGTATTGCGGCACGTCGTCGTCCTCGGCGTAGCGGTATTCGTCCGCGCCGTAGGGCCGCGTGCCGAACTTGCCCCACAGGTGCTGCTCGACCGTGGTCGGCAGGTCCACGCGCAGGGCGTCGCCCGAGCCCAGGCTGGCCCAGCCGCCGGTCGGCGGATTGACCGACAGGGCCTTCAGGTCGAACGCCCCGGGCAGGTGGATGGCGTCGTCCTTCCAGGACGCGGCCTGGTCGATCCAGAGGCTCCAGCCCTCGTCGGCGATGGCCAGGGGATCGGCCTCCGCCGCGTTCGCCAAGGCGGGCGCCAGGCTGGCGGCCATGCCCAGGCCGCCGGCGGCCAGGAAGCTTCGTCGGTCTACGCGCATCATCCGGCTCACGGGGCTTGAACTTCAATCAGGTCTTGAAACAGGGCGCTCACGGACGCCATCCGTCGGGGCCGGCCAGGAACACGTCGCGGCTCCAGGCCTTGGCCTCGTCGGCGGTCAGCTGGCGGCTGCGCGGCTCGCGGGTCTTGGGGCTGGCCCCCTGCCCCGTCGAGGCGAACTCGGCGTAGGTCGCCGTACCCAGGGTGTCGGTCTTGCCCGGCGTCCACTCGCGCCAGCCTTCCAGATGCAGGGCCGCGTCGATGCGGGTGCGCATGAAGATGACGGTGGCGTAGGTCCGCCAGGCGCGGCCGAACCAGAGCTCGCCCACCTTCGGGTCCGCGGTGATCCGGCAGCGGTCGAAGACATAGGCGCTGTCCTGCTCGGGCTTGGACTTGCTCTGGGCCGTGATCATCACCGTCTCGTGGGCGATGCCGTGGATGTGGCAGCGATCGAAGAAGGCCTTGGCGTCGCCGAAGATGAAGTCGACGTGGCCCTCGACGTAGCAGTCCTTGAAATACTGACGGCTGGGGGCGGTCTTCTTGCTGGCGGCGTAGAGGGTGTCCTGGGCGCCCAGCAGACGCACCTTCTCCAGAACCGCGCGGTCGGCTGTGATGGCCAGGGCCACGGCCTGGGACGGGCGGGCGTCCTTCAGGTGATAGTCGTTCTGGATGGTCAGGTTGCGGGCCCGGAAGCCATCGCCCGACACGTTGACCGAGGCCGACTTGAACGTGCCGCCGGCGGTGATCGCCCCGTCGCTCCAGACCAGCAACACGTCCTGCGGCCGCTTGCCCTTGCCGATCAGGCGGACGTTCGGCTTGGCGATGGTCAGCTTCTCGCGATACTCGCCGGGCGCCAGCTCCAGGGTCCCGCCCGCCTCCGGCAGGGCGTCGACGGCGCTCTGGACGCTGGAATAGGCTCCGCCCTTCCCGACGCGTAGGGTCGTGGCCCGGGCGTCCAGCCCGACCATCAGAGCGGCTAGCCCGCAAACGACGGCGATCAATCTCTTCACGCTCAGGCTCTCCGCAGCACGCCGTCGCGCGCCGTCAGGCGGACGCGCTGGCCTTGTTTCAGGTCGAGATCGATGCTCGAGGCGCCATAGCGCACGTGGTGGCGACCATCGGCGGCGGCGACGAACACCGCCGTCTCCAGCTTGCCGCGCGACCAGATCACGTCGACGCCGACCGCGCCCCGGGCCCGCAGGCCGGTCAGGCGCCCGGTCGGCCAGGCCGACGGCAGGGCCGGCAGCAGCAGGATCTGGTCGTTGCGGCTCTGTAGGATCATCTCGGTCATGCCCGAGGTCCCGCCGAAATTGCCGTCGATCTGGAACGGCGGGTGGGCGTCGAACATGTTGGGATAGGTCCGCTCGGGACCCAGCAGCAGCGACAGGATCTTGTGGGCCCGGTCGCCGTCGCCCAGCCGCGACCACAGATTCAGCCGCCAGGCGATGGCCCAGCCGGTCGAGATGTCGCCCCGGGTGTTCAGCGACACCTTGGCGGCGTCGGCCAGCTTGGGCGTCGCGTCGATGGCGATCTGGTCGCTGGGAAACACGCCGTACAGGTGCGAGACGTGGCGGTGATGGATGTCGGTCGCGTCGGCGTCCCAGTCCTCCTGCCACTCCTGAAGCTGACCGTCCTTGCCGATCTTGTAGGGGGCCAGCTTGTCGCGCGCGGTCGCCAGCTGGGCGCTGAACTCGGCGTCGGTTCCCAGGATGGCGGCGGCCTTGATGCAGGACGTGAACAGGTCGCGGATGATCGCCTGGTCCATGGTCGGACCGGCCACCAGGGACGAGCCGTGGCCGTGGCTGTTCTCGGGCGAGATCGACGGACTGGTGACCAGCTTGCCGGACTCCGGATCGACCACCAGGGCGTCCAGGAAGAACAGCGCCGAGCCGCGCATCAGCGGATAGACGTCGGCCAGATAGGCGCGGTCGCGGTTGTAGTCGTAATGGTCCCACAGGTGCTTGCAGAGCCAGGCCCCGCCCGTCGGCCAGACCCCGAACTTGGCGCCGTCGATCGGTCCGCTGGCTCGCCACAGGTCGGTGTTGTGGTGGGTGACCCAGCCTCGGGCGTCGTACATCACCTTGGCGGTGCGGGCGCCGGTGACCGACAGGTCGCGGACCATCTCGATCAGCGGCTTGACGCACTGGGCCAGCCCCGTCGGCTCGGCCGGCCAGTAGTTCATCTCGGTGTTGATGTTGATCGTGTACTTGCCGCCCCAGGGCGGCGAGGTCTTGTCGTTCCAGATCCCCTGCAGGTTGGCGGCCTGGCCGCCGGGACGCGAGCAGGCGATCAGCAGGTAGCGGCCGTACTGGTAGTACAGCGCCGCCAGGGCCGGATCGTCGGTGGTCTGCGAGACCTTGATGCGCTCGTCGGTCGGCTTCAGCGCGGCCGTGGTGGTCCCGAAGTCGACGCCGACCCGCCGAAACAGGGCCCGGTGATCGTTCTGGTGACTGGCCAACAGGGCCTGCCAGCGCTTGGTCGAGGCCTTGGCCAGCACCGCGCGGTTGATGGCCGTGGGATCGCCGCTCACGTCGTCGAAGCGGCGATAGCTGGTGGCGGCGGCGATCAGCAGCACCACCTCGTCGGCGCCCGCGACCGACAGCACGCCGTCCTTGGCGCTCAGGGTCCCGCCCTTGTTGAGCACCCGCACGCGGCACTCGAACTTCAGCTGGGCGGCGATCCCCTGCTGCGTGTCGTTGGCGCCGGACAGGACCAGGGTGTCGGGGCCTTCGACGCTGGAGACGGGTTTGGATTTCAGCGGGCTGTCGAACGCCAGGTCGACGGTGATCGCCCTGCCCTTGTCAGCGCTCAGCCGCACCGCGATGACCCGGTCGGGATAGCTGCCGATGACCTGGCGGGTGTAGCCGGTTCCGCCGACCTTGAAGCGGGTCGTGGCGATCGCGCCGTCCAGGTCCAGGTCGCGGACATAGTCCGTCGGCTGACCATCGAGACCTGGGAAGGTCAGCTTCAGTTCGCCGATCGTCTGGTACGACATCTGGCGCTTGGGCGTGGCCATGAAGCGGGCGTCGGCGATCTCGGTCGCCTTGGCGTAGTCGCCGGCGTCGATCAGCGCCCGGATCTCCGGCAGGGCCTTCAGCGCCTCGGGATTGGCCGGGTCATAGGGGCCGCCCGCCCACAGGGTGTCTTCGTTCAGCTGCAGCCGTTCGGTCGCGACGCCGCCGAACACCATCGCGCCCATGCGGCCCGAACCGACCGGAAGCGCTTCGACCCACTCGTTGGCCGGTTGGCGATACCAGAGGCGCAGCGGCGAGGTCGGGGCAGCGGCCCTCGCGGACGTCAGGCCGCCGGTCGCGGCTCCGGCCGCCAGGGCCAGCGTGGTTCCCAAAGTCGTTCTACGGGTCAGCCGCATGGCGAGGTCCTCGGGACGCGAAACTACGGGATCAGGAACCGGCGCAGGGCCGGGACGGCCTTGGCCAGGTCGGCGGTGACGATGGTGGCGAAATAGTCGGCGCCCGTCTCGCCCAGGTGCGTGTAGTCGAACGACAGCTTGGCCTGGCCCATCGGCTCGAGGGCGGCGTTGTTCTGGGCGGTCGGAGCAACCCCGGCCGCCGGTGCGCCAGCCGTCCCGGGCGCCGGCGTGCTGGCCGCGATCGTCGTGCCCGTCCTGGCCGCTTCAAGCACGTGGGCGGGCGGCGGGTTCTGGGCGAAGCGGGTGGCCTCGGCAGCGCCCATGGCCTGGACCGCCGCGTAGCTGTCGGCGTGCAGGTCGACCAGCGGCGCGCCCGTCTCGGCGGCGACCTTGCGCGTCGCCTCGGCCCAGGGGGCCAGGTCGTCGACCAGCTTGCCGTCCTTGAACTGACGCCGGGTCAGCGGGGTGACCAGCACCGGCTTGCCGCCGGCGGCGCGGATCTCTTCGACATAGGCCTTCAGATTGGCCGGAAACTCGATGGCCAAGTCCGTCGACCGGCCGGGCTTGCCGGGCTGGTCGTTGTGACCGAACTGGACCAGCACATAGGTGTCGTTGAAGCCGCCCGACTTGATCTCGTTCAGCGCCAAGGCCCACGATCCCTCCGTCCGGTAGTTGCCGCTGCTGCGCCCGCCCCGGGCCAGGTTGATGCAGGCGGCGAACGAGGTCACGTGCTTGGCGCAGAAGCTGGGGCCCCAGCCGCCCTGCACCGCCGTGGTGGAGTCGCCGACCAGCACGATCTTGATCGCGTTGAAGTGCGGCGGCGGATTGGGAACGGGCGTCTGGGCCTGGGCGCCCGGAGCGGCGATCAGAGTCGCCATGCAGGATCCGAGAAGAAGGGCTGTGAAACGCATCCGTCGTCTCCGGACTCGATACTGGAGAAAGGCGGCGGACAGCCGGGAAGGCCGGCTGTCCGCCAAAGTCACCGCGGGAGGCGGCTTAACAACCGGGGATCGCCTGCTCGCCGCGCGAACCTGGCGCCCCGCGGGTCGGCCGCGACCGGCCCGGTGCGAACACCGGCCGGCCGCGCGCCGAAGGGGCTAGTACTTGTAGCGAACGCCGATCCGGTAGTTCGGACCCGCGCCGCCGTACGACGAGATGACCGGGTCCGAGTAGGCGTACCGTTCGGACATCTCGTTGGTGATGTTCAGCGCCTCGAACGTGATGCTGACCTGCTTGATCGGCTGGTAGCGCATCGAGAAGTCGACGTTCATGGTCGACTTGGCGCCGGCGAACTCGTTGATCAGCGGGCTGTCGCAGGCCGCGCCGGTCGACTGCAGGCCCGGATCGCAGTTGCCCGCGGTGAGCGGATAGGTCGTGTTGTATTCGCTGCGATAAGCCGTGGAGACGCGGGCGTTGAACTTCTCGGTCTCGTAGTAGAGCGTGAAGTTCAGGCCCTCGGGCGAGGAGCCCAGCCACGGCGCCTTGCCGTAGACCGGAGCCTTGATGACCGCGCCGGTCGTGGCGTTCACCGAGCCCGGATCCAGGATGTAGGTCAGCTCGGTGTCCAGCTTGGTGGCGTTGAACTGGACGCCCAGGTTCTTGAAGTACCAGGGCAGGAAGGTCAGATCCTGCTGGTAGTTGAACTCCCAGCCCTGCAGGACGCCGCCCGGCGCATCGCGAACCTGACGGGCGAGGAAGGGATTGTTGGCGTCGATATAGGCGCGGCGGAAGACGTCGCCGCCGGTCGCGCCGGGGAAGCCCAGCTTCAGCGCTTCGATCGCCTCGGGATCGAGGAATTCCGACAGCGGGGCTTCGTAGAAGATCGTCTGCGGATACGAAGAGATGTCCTTGCGGAAATAGCCCAGGCTGATCAGGCCGCCCGGCGTGAAGTACCATTCGGCCGCGACGTCGTAGGCCTTGCCGCGGAACGGCGACAGCTTGGGATTGCCCACCGTCAGCGTGCCGCCGGTGCTCGAACCGTCGCTGGGGACGCTGATGCCGGTCACGGCCGGCGACAGGTTGCCCAGCAGCGGACGGGCCATGACCTTGGCGGCGGCGGCGCGGATGTAGAAGTTATGGAAGGCCTCGAACGTCACGTTGCCCGACGGCAGCGTGTCGTCATAGCTGTTGTCGCCGTAGATCGGCCGGCCGGCGGTGGTTTCGCCTTGGGCGTTCACCTCGGTATGGGCCTGACGGACGCCGATGTTGCCGGACAGACGGCGGCCGTCCAGGACGTCGTAGTTGAAGTTGAACTGGGCGTAGTAGGCCAGGTTCTCTTCGGTCACGCCGAACGAGGCGGAACGGTTGCGCTTCCGGGTGATGCGGTAGTCGCCGTACTTGTTGATGCAGTTGCAGGTGAAGCCGAAGACGTTGTCGAAGGCTTCCATGTCGGGCGCCCAGAAGCTGGTGGTCGTACCGGCCGGCGCATTCAGGCCCTGGCCGACATCGACGACCTGGCCCAACGACGCGATGCTGACGCCGGCCTCCTTCTCGGTGGGGTTCAGCAGGTCGTTGTTGCGTTCGAACTGGTTGGTGGTGAACTCGAACCTGCGGCCGGTGCCGCCGAACTGGACCGACCAGTTGTCGTCCAGTTCGTAGGTGAAGTCCGCCTTCAGGCCCTTGTAGGTGTTGACCGTCTCGCGCACGTAATTGCGCATGCCGGAGAAGCCCTTGATGATCCCCCACTTCTTGGGATCCGCGGCATTGAAGCCGGCGTCGAACCGGGGCATGCCGCTGGCGCCGCGCTCGTCGAAGATGAACGGCTCCTGGGCGTCCATGTAGTTGAACTCGACCAGGGTGCCCTGGTTCTTGTTCGTCGACTCCGACATGCCGCCGCTGAATTCAGCGCGGAAGCGGTCGCTGAACTCGTGCGTCAGGTTGAGCGACACCTGGCGGAAGTCGGTCGTGTAGGCGCCGCGGTCGGCGTACGAACGCCAGTCGATGTTGCCCAGCTTCAGATATTCGGCGTTCTGGCCCACGACTTCGGCGTCGAGCAGCTTGACCGACGGACGGCCGATCAGGTCGCCGCGGAACGGCAGCGACGCGGCCGGTCCGGCGTAACCGGGCGACGCCGGGTTGGTGTAGTACTCGTACGGATCGAGGTTGTAGGGCGTGTAGCTGAAGCTGTAGCCGGGCAGCGGCGTGTTGCCGTACAGCGACTGGCCGCAATCCTGGCCGGGGTTCAGCTCGGTTTCGTCGGCGAAGGTGCAGGTGCCCGGATAGAGCGCCCGGCGCTGGGCGTCCGTCATGGCCGAACCGTTTCGCGCGGTCGCCGTGGGCACGTTGCCCCCATAGGAATAGCTGGCGTTGGTGTTGTTGCGGTTCAGACCGACCGGCGACAGACCATAGTTGGTCGTCGTGCTCTCGAAGCGCGAGTACAGCGCGTCGACCGTCAGGCGGGTGCGCTCGCTGATCTGGACCTGGAACGCGGCGGTCAGGCCCAGGCGTTCGGTGTCGACGTCCTTCTGGGTCAGCGACGGCAGGGCCGGGAAGCGGACCAGGGAGTCGTTGCAGCCCGGCGACGTCGGGGTCACCCCCGCCACCGGTTGCCCCACCGCGGCGGCGCAGTTCGGATAGAGCTTGGCGTAGGCGGCCGGATCCGAGCCGGTCATCTCGCCATAGGCGGCCGCATTGGCCATCGGATTGTAGTAGTTGGCCGGATTGGCCTTGTAGGCGGCCAACGCCGCGCCCGTCAGAGTGGTGGGGATCAGGGCCGTGAACACCGTGCCGGTCGGCGCGGCGAAGCCGGCGCGGCCGGGCAGTTCGTCGCCGGTCCAGGTCGAGCCGCGATAGGTGTAGTCGGACGAGCCGGCGCCGCGCGCATAGGTGTCGTCCACGGACTTGCGCTTGGCGTAGGCGCCCGAGACCAGCAGGCCGACCTTGCCGTCGAACCAGCGATCCGACGCCAGCACGGTGAAGCGCGGGCTGTGGGTCTTGCCGTTCTCGTAATAGGAGTCCTCGGCCGAGGCGGCGAAGGCGGAGCCCTTATAGTCGAAGGGCTTGCCCGTATAGAGATCGACCGTCGCGCCCAGCGAACCTTCGTCGGCGGCGGCCGACGACGACTTGCTCACCCGCACCGAGCTGAACAGCTCCGAGGCGAAGGCGTTGAAGTCGAAGGCCCGCGAACGGTTGGGGCTGGAGCCGGCGTCGTTGCTGGCGCCGGTGGACAGCGCCTCCATGTTGTTGACCCGCACCCGGCTGAAGTCGCCGCTCAGGCCGCGTACGCTGATCGTGCGCCCTTCGCCGTTGTCGCGGTCTATCGAGATGCCGGGCAGGCGCTGCAGAGACTCGGCCAGGTTCGAGTCCGGGAAGTCGGCGATGTCCTCGGCGTTGATGGCGTCGAGCATGACGTCCGAGGTCTTCTTGGTCTCCATCGCGCTGCGCAGCGAGGCGCGATAGCCCGTGACGACGACCTCTTCGATCACATTGGTTTCGGCGGAGGCGGTCTGAGTGTTCTGGGCTTGGGCGGCGGTCGCCGCGAGGCCGATCGAAAATCCGGCGGTGAGCGCCGCCGTCAGCGCCAGGCGCGACGAGTTACGCAGCAAGGCGCAGGTGTGCAGATGCGTGGACTTGGTCATGGACTTCCCTCCCCAGTTAGTCCCGGCGGTTCGAGGGCCGCCTTTCTTCACCCGGCCTGTTGTCACCGGTGTCATTAGGATAGACATGGCAAGAAGCTGGAGAAAAGAGGGAAAGTTAGCGGTATCATTGGAAAAATGACGAATATTTTTCCCCTCTTCAGGCCTGCAAGAAACGACGATTTCGACATGCCGATCCGCACAAGAAAGTTCGCCTCCCCCGCATTTTTTTCAGTTTCGGTTGATCGCGGACCCGTTCCCTCTCATCGTCGCCGCCTCAAGAAAAAGACCGACGTGACTGGGGAGCACCGGTGTTCGAGGCGAAGACGCCCAAGCTTCGAATCGTCAGGCCAAGCAGCGTCGGGCCGGATGTCGCGGGGTCGAACGGCGCCGCGAAAGGTCGGTGGCGCGATCGCCCGTCCTACTCGGCGACCTACGCCCGCGAATGGCGCGACCTGTGCGCTTTCCTGCGCGCGCGGTTCGGCCCGGGGCCGCCCGACCCGGAGGACGTGGCCCAGCAGGCCTTCTTCAAGTTGGGCGAGATGGAAGGCGCCGAGCGGCTCGAAAGCCCCCGGGCCTTCGTGTTCCGCGTGGCGATCAACCTGATGCTGGACGAACGCCGCAGCATGGCGCGGGTCAGCCGCACTCTCGACGCCTCGGCGCCGCTGCTGGCGATCGACAGCGAGGAGACGCCCGACCTGGAGCGCACCCTGATCGCCAAGCAGCAGATGGGCCTGCTCGAACAGGTCGTGCAGGGCCTGCCCGACCGGCACCGTCAATACCTGCTGGCCAACCGGCTGGAAGGCCAGAGCTTCGTGGCGATCGCCGAACGCTTCGGCGTCTCGCAATCGCTCGTCCGCAAGACCGTCGAGGAAGCGCTGGCCGTCTGCCAGCGCGCCCTGATCCATGGAACCGCCGATTATCGAGGACTGTCGCGTGAACGAAGCCGTCGATCCTGACTCGCCGATCGGCCAGACCGCCCGCGCCTGGGCCCTGGCGGTGGTGGGCGAGGACTTCCCGCCCGAGCGGTCGCGGCTGCTGGGCGCGTGGCTGGACGCCGACCCGCAGCACCGTCGCGCCTATGAACAGGCCGAGGGCGTGGTCCTGATGCTGGGCGGGCTGAGCGCCTCGCCGCTCGCCGAGCCCGTCGGGCGTCCGATCGCGCGCCCGGCCGTGCCCCAGGCTAGGCAGTGGCGCGCCCCGGCCATGGCGGCCGGCGGACTGCTGGCGGCCTGCCTGGCGATCGCCGTCTTCGCCCTCCCCGCCCCGACCTACGAGACCCAACCGGGCGAAACCCGCCAGATCGCCCTGAGCGACGGCAGCCAAGTCACCCTGGCCCCGGCCTCGCGCCTGAAGGCCGCCTCGCGCTGGCGTCCGCGCGCCCTGTCGCTGGAACGCGGCGAAGCCTTCTTCGTCGTCGCCCACCAGGAGGGCCATCCGTTCACGGTCCAGGCCGGCGACGCGATGGTCCGGGTGATCGGCACGCGCTTCAACGTCCATCACGGCGCCGACCAGGACGTCCGGGTCGAGGTCGAGCAGGGCGTGGTCCAGGTCTCGGACGGCGGCCGGGATCGCGCGGTCACCCTGCGGGCCGGCCAGACGGCGGTCGCCGACGCGCGCGGCCTGAGCGTCGGCGTGCTGGCCCGGTCGGACCTGGCGGGCGGCTGGCGCCAAGGCCGCCTGGCCTATGACGACGCGCCCCTTGCCGAGGTCGTCGCCGATCTCAACCGCTACGGCCAGCGCCCGCTGACGATCGATTCCGCCGCCACGGGCCGGCTGAAGGTCACGGCGGCGTTCGACGTCGCCCAGGCCGACCGCTTCGTCGCCGAGCTGCCGCGCGTGCTTCCCGTGCGACTGACCTCGGACGGCCGCGGCGGCCGGATCCTCGTCGCCGCCGATCCGAAACGCGCGCCGGAGCCTCATGCCCGGTAAGACCCGCGTCGGCGCGCGCGGTCTTGGCCTGGTCACCGTTGCGGCGACGCTGGTCCCCGGCCTGACGCCGACGGTGGTCCAAGCCGCGCCGACCCGGGTCGTCGATCTGCCCGCCCAACCTCTTTCGACCGCCCTGCTGGCCCTGTCGCGCCAGACGGGGGCGATCATCATCGCGCCGGCCGGCCTTGTCCGGGGACGAACGGCCCCGGCGGTGCGCGGCCGCCTGGAACCGGCCGAGGCGGTGCGGCGCCTGCTGCGCGGCTCGGGCCTGGACCAGTCGGTCAGCGCCGACGGGGTCATCAGCATCCGGGCGCCCGCGCCCCTCCCCGCGATCGCCCCGTCCCGCCCCCGGCTCCTGCCCCCGGAGGACAGCGAGCCCGCCGCCTTGAGCACGGTCCAGGTCGTCGCGCGCGACACCGGCAGCGAGGCCCTGCGGATGAAGCGCCTGTCCGCCGAGAGCAGCGACATCCTGTTGGGCGACGATCTGCGCAGCCTGGCCGATCCGGGCCTGGGCAGCGCCATGCAGCAACTGCCCGGCGTGGCCGTGACCAGCGACGGCGGCGAGGGACGGCAGGTCAGCGTGCGCGGGGTCGGCAGCGAATTCACCCGCGTGCGCATCAACGGCATGGAGACCCTGGCGACGTTCGGCGGCTCGAACGCCGGCGGCGGAACCAATCGCGGACGGGCCTTCGACTTCAACGTCTTCGCGGCGGACCTCTTCAACCAAATCCGCGTGCAGAAGACCCCGTCGGCCGATATCGACGAGGGCTCCCTAGGCGCGACCGTCGACCTGCAGACCCGCTCGCCCCTGGACGGCCCGCGCTCCAGGGTCCAGCTGACGGTCGAGGGCGCCTACAATTTCGGAAGCCGCAAGGCGGTCCCACGCGTCTCGGCGATCCTGTCGCGCCGCACCCAGGACGATCGGTTCGGGGTGCTGATCTCGGGCGCCTATTCGGAGCGGATGGTCGACGATGTCGGCACCAACGCCGGGCAGTGGCAGGCCGGCGCCACGGTCTATCCCGGCTTTGGAAGCGCCGCCTCGGGCGGGCCGGACCTGGCGACGCTGAACGCCGCCCTGCACCCTCGCATCCCCCGTCTGGAAGCGTTCCGCATTGAGCAGAAGCGCCTGGGCCTGACCGGCAGCCTGAAATGGCGACCGTCCGAGCGCACCGACGTCGCGCTGGACGTCCTCTATTCCGAACTGTCCTCGGAGCGGCGCGAGGACCTGCTGGAGAGCTTCACCTTCCGCACGGCGGGAGTCTGCCGCGCGCCGATCAATCCCGACTGCGGCCTGGCCGCCGTCCGGGTGAACAACGCCACGATCATCACGCCCAGGCCGGGCCTGCCGGTGCTGATCGCCGGGAGGTTCGACAATGTCGACGTCCGCACGGAGTCGCGGTTCGACCGGCTCGAGACCATTTTCCGCCAGACCACCCTGTCGGTCAGCCAGCGTCTTTCGGATCGGCTGACGCTGAAGGCCCTGGCGGGCTACAGCCGCTCCGATTTCAGCAACCCGCTGCAGACCACCGTTCAGTTGGACCAGTACGACGTCCAGGGCTTCGCCTACGACTTCAGCGACCGCCGGCGGCCGCTTATCGACTTCGGTTCGGCCGACCTGGCCAGCCCGGCGAACTGGACCCTGGCCGAGCTTCGGTCCGAACCCAACTGGGTCGACAACAGCTTCAAGACCGCCGGCCTCGACCTGGAATGGACGCCATGGGACAGCCTGACCCTGCGCGGCGGGGTGCAGCACAAGATCTACCGCACCGACGCGGTCGCCATGGCGCGCTCGGACGGCTCGATCGCCAACCTCAACGCCGACATCCCGGCCGCCCTCGCGGCGATCGCGCCGTCCGGCTATCTGCGCCAGGCCTGGTCCAACCGCTTCACCACCGCCGCCGGGACGCCCGACGCCTGGCTGGCGCCCGACGTCGCCACCGCCGCCGCCCTTTTCCGGGCCGCCTGCTGGTCCAGCGCCTGCGAGACGCTGGAGCTGGGCCCCGAACCGCTTCTGGGCCTCAACTACGCGGTCGAGGAACACGATACTTCCGCCTATCTGCAGGCTGCCTTCACGCTGTCCGCGCCCTGGTCGCCGCGCGGCGATTTCGGCTTGCGCTACGCCCACACCCGCCAGGCGTCGCGGGGCTTCACCACCGATCCGGACGCGCCGGGGTTCGTGGCCCCGATCTCGGCGACCCGGGATTATGACGATCTGCTGCCCTCGTTGAACCTGGCCTTCGAACCGCGCGACGACCTGGTGCTGCGGTTCGCCGCCGCGCGGGTGATGTCGCGGCCGGATTTGCGCAGCCTGCGCCCCGGCGTCAATGTCTCGACCGGCGGCCTGCGGGCCGTTTCGGCGGGCGATGCGTTCCTGCGTCCCGCGCGAGCCGACACCCTGGACACCGCCGTCGAGTGGTACTTCGCCCCCGGCGCGGTCCTGTCGGCCGCGTTCTTCCACAAGACCATCCATTCCGCCGTCCAGGTCACCGCCACCGCACCTTCGGTGTTCTCGGCCAATCCGTTCGGCCTGCCCGACAGCGTGGCGACGGCGGCGTGCGGACGCCTGCCGGGATGCGCGCCGGACCTGCCGATCTGGCAATTCCTGACACGGACCGACGAAGGCGGGGGTCATCTGGACGGGCTGGAACTGGCGCTGCAGGCGCCGTTGGACCTGGCCTCGCCAGCCTTACGGGGCTGGAACGTCCGCGCCGGCGTGACCTACAGCCGCTCGCGCATGCGGTTCTGGAACCTGCAGGGCGAGCCGTTCATCGCCCACGACAGCCTGGGCTCGCCCCGCATCGTGGGGACGATCACCACCGCCTATCGCCGCAACGGCCTGGACGTGCGCGCGACCCTGTCGCATCGCGGCCGCTATCTGACCGCCATCCCCGCCCCGACCGGCGCCGACGTCGACGGCGTCAACGCCTACACCAACCTGGACCTCTCGGCCCGCTATCGGGTCGCGCCCGGATGGTGGGTGACCGCGGCGGGCGGCAACCTGCTGAACACGACCAACCGCCAGTTCTCCGACACCAGCGACCTGGCCAACTACCAGCACCACACCGGCCGGGAGTTCCGTCTCGGCCTGGAGATGCGGTTCTAGCGGGCCTCAAGCCTTCGGGGCCGCGCCCATGGACTGCCGCTGGATCAGGTCCAAGCCGATCGGCCTGTGGGGCTGGGCGGCGGTCCGGTCTTCGATCATGGCCAGCAGCGTCTCGGTCGCCAGCCGGGCCATCTCGGTCAGCGGACGGCGGATCGTCGTCAGGGCCGGGGTGATCATCGCGGCGAGATCGCTGCCGTCGAACCCGGCCACCGACAGCTGGTCCGGCACCTGGACGCCGCGCTCGCGGGCCGCCTTGAGCACGGCGGCGGCCATGATGTCGTTGCAGGCGAAGATCGCGGTCGGCGGCTGGTCGAGGGACAGCAGCGCCTCGGCGGCGGCCAGGCCGCTCTCGAACCCGTAGTCGCCCTTCTGGAGGTAGGCCTGCGGCATCGGCTCGGGCAGCGCCGCCAGGAAGCCGGCCTTGCGTTCCTGGGCCGAACGGAAGTGGGGCGGGCCTTCGATCAGCGCGATCCGGCGGTGGCCCAGTTCGATCAGGCGCCGGCCCAGCTCGAACGTCGCGGCCCGCTCGTCGCTGACCAGCATGCAGGGGTATTCCGGCAGCGACACCGAGGCGATGCCCACCGAGGGCACGCCCAGCTGGGTCAGGCGCGCGGGGATCGCGGCGATTTCGGAGGTGGGCGGCAAGACGATCAGCCCGTCCACCCGCGAGCGCCGCACGAAGCTTTCGACGTCGGCCGCGACCTCGGGGTCGCCGAACCGCACGGGGTGGACCACCAGTTCATAGCCGTGCCGCGAGCAGGTCTCGACGATGCCGCGCTGCAGGGCGCTGATCACGTGGGCGTTGGGATCGTCCTGCACCACCGCGATCAGGAACGAGCGTCCCGAGGCCAGGGCCCGGGCGCGGATGCTGGGGCTGTAGCCGAGCCGGGCGATGGTCTCCAGGACCGTCTTGCGGGTCTCCTCGCCGACATTGGGGGCCTTGTTGAGGACCCGCGACACGGTGCGAATCGAAACGCCCGACGCCAGGGCCACATCGTCGATCGTCACCGACAGCGCCGCGCCGAATTCGCCCTGAGCCACCGAAGCCCTCCCATTTCCCACGATATGGCATAACGCGCCTGCGACAACGTTGCTAGCGCTAGCATCCATCGTGCCAGCGCTGGCAAATAGAATGCTACCGGTACCAATTTCATTTGACACCCTTGGTCGCCGAATGTTTCCTGCCTGCAACGGGCCTGCGGAAGACAGGCCTTCAAGAGGGGGCGCGCAGGATGAGACTGGATCGAAGAGGCCTCGTGTTCGCGGGTCTGGCCGGCGCGTCGGCGCTTTCCGCCGGTTCGGCAAGCGCCCAGCCCAAGCCGACCGACCCGACGGCGCACTGGTTCAACATCCGCGATTTCGGCGCCGTGGGCGACGGCGCGGCCATCGACTCCCCCGCCATCAACAAGGCCATCGACCGCGCCGCGGCCCAGGGCGGCGGGGTGGTGCATTTTCCGCCCGGAACCTACGCCTGCTACACCCTTCGCCTGAAGAGCGGGGTCACGCTGCACCTGGGCGAAGGCGCCGTGCTGCTGGCCGCCGCCCCTACCGGCGTGGCCCCGAACGGCTATGACGACCCGGGCGCGGGCGCCGGCAACGCCTATCAGGACTACGGCCACAGCCACTGGACCAACAGCCTGATCTTCGGCGAGGGCCTGCACGACATCGCCATCGTCGGGACCGGCCTGATCTGGGGCAAGGGCCTGACCCGCGGCCACCGCTTCCCCGACGATCCGCCGGACGTCAGCGGCCCCGGCGTCGGCGACAAGGCCATCGCCCTGAAGAACTGCCGCAACGTGCTGCTGCGCGACTTCAAGGTCCTGCAAGGCGGCTGGTTCGCCCTGCTGGCCACCGGCGTCGACAATCTGATTATCGATAGTCTGATCGTCGACACCAACCGCGACGGCCTGGACATCGATTGCTGCCGCAACGTGCGGGTCACCAACTGCACGATCAACTCGCCGTGGGACGACGGCATCTGCCCCAAGAGCTCATTCGCCCTGGGCTATGCGCGGCCGACCGAGAACCTGACGATCTCCGACTGCCTGCTGACCGGCAACTACGAGATGGGCTCGGTGATCGACKGCACGTGGAAGACCATGCCGCCGGGCTTCCACGGCTATGGCCGCATCAAGCTGGGCACGGAGTCGAACGGCGGCTTCAAGAACGTCACGATCACCAACTGCGTGTTCGATCACTGCTACGGCATCGCGCTGGAGACGATGGACGGGGCGCTGACCGAAGACATCGCCATCAGCAACATCACCATGCGCGGCCTGGGCTTCCCGCCCCTGTTCCTGCGCCTGGGCAGCCGCATGCGCGGCCCGGCCGGGATCCCGGTGGGCAAGCTGCGGCGCATCACGATCCAGAACATCGTCAGCCACGGCGCCACGCCGCAGCCGTCGATCATCGCGGGCGTGGCCGGCCACCCGGTCGAGGACGTCAAGATCAGCGACGTCTACTTCCACCAGCTAGGTGGCGGCTCGGCCGAGCTGGCCAGGCGACAGCCGCCCGAGGCCGACAAGGCCTATCCGGATCCGGACATGTTCGGCGACCTGCCCGCCACCGGCTTCTTCATCCGCCACGCCCGCAACATCGAGATGAGCAACGTCGAGATCGTGGCCGAGGCGGCCGACGCCCGGCCCGCCTTCTGGATGCGGGACGTCCAGGACATCGACCTCTTCCGACTCCGCCTGCCCAAGGCTCCGTCCACCTTCATGCTGGACCAGGTCACGGGCTTCCGGAGCTTCGGCAGCCGCTGGCTCGAGGACCGTCGCTTCGACGGGACGGTCAGCCAGACTTTCTAAAACTCACTGCGCGCAACGAGCGGCCCAAAGAGCCGCCTCAGGAGGGAACGACATGAACACCAAACACTACTTCGGCGCGGCTTCGCCCGCTGTCCTGGCCGCGGCTTTGCTGCTTGTGCCAGCGCTGGCACAAGCTCAAACCGCGCCCCCGGCGCCGTCGGGCGCCGAGGCCTCGACGGTCGAGACCGTGGTCGTGACCGGCTCGCGCCTGGCCTCGCGGGGCTTCAGCGCCCCGACGCCGGTGGCGGTCGTCAGCGCCGAGGAGTTCAAGCTCTCCGGCACCGTGAACGCCGAACAGCTGCTGGGCACCTCGCCGCAGTTCGTGGGCTCGCAGAACAACGGCCAGACGGCCAACACCGTGCCCGGCGGCACCGCCACGCTGAACCTGCGCGGCTTTGGCGCCCAGCGGAACCTGGTGCTGGTCAACGGCCGACGCTTCGCCATCGCCGGGGCCGATCAGACCACCGACATCAACACGATCCCCGTCTCGCTGATCCGCCAGACCGAAGTGGTGACCGGCGGCTCGTCGGCGGTCTACGGCTCGGACGCCATCACCGGCGTCGTCAACTTCATCATGCGCGACGACTTCGAAGGCGTGGAGATCAACGGCCAGACCAGCTGGGACAGCCACACCACCACCCCCACCTACAATCTCGATCTGACGGTCGGCGGCAACTTCGCCGAGGGTCGCGGCAACGCGGTCGTCTCGGTCAACTACCTGGATCGCGGCGCCATCTCGCGCGGGATGCGTGGGGACTGGACCTATGACTCGCTGTCCGACGGCTGCGTCACCTCCGCCTCGTTCAGCAAGAGCAAGGCCGGCATTCCGCTGGCCGTTCCAGGCGGCTCGACCTGCGCGGCGGCCGGCGGCCGCATGGGCCTGATCGCCGGCGGCAGCGGCGACATCCCCAACGGCCGCTTCACCGGCGTGCCCAGCGTCGGCGGCGCGGGCTCGACCCCGGGCCTGGACGCGGCGCTGATCGCCGCGGGCCTGGGCGCGATGGGCTCGCGCGGCTTCACCTTCGACAAGGCCGGAACGACGGCCCGCCCCGCCCTCACCCCGCAGGACGACTTCAACCTCGGCCCGGACAACTACCTGATCATCCCGCAGAAGCGCTGGATGATGAACGCCTTCAGCCACTACGACTTCAACAGCAAGGTCACCGGCTATCTGGAAGGCCACTTCAGCAACAACGTCGTCGACATGCAGCTGGCGCCGACCAACATCAACGGCCCGTTCCTGCTCAACACCAACAACCCCTATCTCTCGGCCCCGATGCAGGAAGTGCTGCGTCAGATGGACCTGAAAGAGGTGGGGACCACGACGGTGACCACCGGCACCGCGTCGCGGACCACCGTGGCCGGCGACGGCCTGGCCGTGATCAACGTCGGGCGCCGCCTCCGCGAGATCGGCCTGCGCCGCAACAACGCCGAGCGCAACGTCTGGCGCGTGGCGGCCGGCTTGCGCGGCGACCTGGGCAGCGTCTCCGACAACTTCCTGCGCAACCTCAGCTACGACGCCTACTACACCTACGCCCGCACCTCCGAGACCGACCACCAGGAAGGCAACGCCTCGCGCAGCCGCTTCCAGGCCAACCTGCTCTCGGTGGGCGGCGCACCGCCGGTGCTCAACGTGTTCGGCGAGAACATCTCGGCGGCCGGGATCAGCGCGATCTCGATCGCGGCCACCAATATCACCGAGGCCGAACAGCAGGTCGCCTCGGCCGGACTGTCGGGCGAGCTCTTCAGCCTGCCGGCCGGGCCGGTCGACTTCTCGGCCGGCACGGAGTGGCGCTACAACTCCGCCCGCTACACCCCCGACGAGTTCCTGCGCTCGGGCGACGTGGTCGGCTTCAACCCCGGCCTGCCCACCGGCGGCAGCACGATCGTCAAGGAAATCTACGGCGAAGCCCGCGTGCCGATCCTGGCGGACCTGCCGTTCGTCAAGAACCTCAGCGCCAACGGCGCCTTCCGCTACTCGGACTACAATCTGAAGGGCGTCGGCGGGGTCTGGACCTATTCGGTCGGCGGCGCCTGGCAGGTGACCTCGGACGTCAACTTCCGCGGCCAATTCCAGCACGCCATCCGCGCGCCGAACGTCGGTGAGCTGTATGGCGGCCTGGCCCAGAGCTTCGACGCGGCCACCGATCCGTGCTCGAGCCGCGCCCCCACCGCTCAGCAGACCGCCGCCGTCCGCGCCATCTGCGTGGCCACCGGCGTGCCGGCCGCGGCGGTCTTCACGCCCGGCGTGCAGTCCAACACCATCATCGGCAACCTGCAGGGCGGCAATCCGAACGTCGGCATCGAGGAGTCTGACACCTACACGTTCGGCGCGGTCATCACGCCGCGGGCCATCCCCGGCCTGGCGATCAGCGTCGACTACTTCAACATCGACCTGGACGGCGCGATCTCGGCGCTGGGCGGCGGTCTGAACAACACGCTGAACCTCTGCTACAACATCGTCCAGAACGCCTCGAGCGAGTTCTGCCAGGCGATCAAGCGCAACCCGATCACCGGCGAGATCGCGCCGCCCTACTACGCGACGATCACCAACGCCAACACCGGCGGCCTGAAGACCGCCGGCGTCGACTTCGTGGCCAACTACAGGTTCAGCACGGACTTCGGCATTCCGGGCCTCAGCCAGGACAGCCGCTTCGAGATCGGCACGGAATGGACCTGGACCGACGAGTTCACCTCGACGCCGGTCCAGGCCTTCCCGAACATCAAGAACTACTGCGCGGGCGCCTACGGCCCGACCTGCGGCCAGCCGATCCCCGAATGGAAGGGCGGCACGCGGGTGACCTGGCGCACGGGACCGCTGACCCTCAGCCTGCGGCACCGCTATGTCGGCGAGGTCATGAGCGACAAGTACCTCCTGCCCAAGCGCGCGGGCGGGACCGTTCCCAGCCTCGACACCCTGACCAACCCGAAACTGCCGGCCCAGAACTACTTCGACATGTCGTTCAGCTACGACATCCTCGAGAACGTCCAGGTGTACGGCGGCGCCAACAACATCGCCGACAAGGATCCGCCCGTCCTGGGCAGCTCGTCCCCGTCGGCCAACACCTATGCGGCCACCTATGACGTGCTGGGCGCCACCTTCTTCCTGGGCGGCAAGCTGAAGTTCTAGAGATGTCTGGTGGAAGCGTGTGTTTCTGTTCGGGCGGCGTCGGGCGTGATCACCCGGAACCGCTCGACGCTTCCTCCTGGCGCGGGCGCGCGCGTTCGGCGGTCCTTCCCCGCCCTGCGCGCGCCCGAAAGCCGCCTTTGAGTTCGACCGCTTTGACAAGGTCTGTGCGATGCGCGTGAAACAGCTGGGACTGACGGGACTTTCGGCCCTGGCGTTGGGCTGGGCCGGCGCGCCCGCGACGATCCAGGCCGCGCAACCCGCCGCGACCTATCGCAATCCCATCCTGCACGCCGACTATTCGGACCCTGACGTGATCCGCGTCGGCGACAGCTACTACATGGTCGCCTCGACCTTCCATTTCTCGCCGGGCCTGCCGGTGCTGCAGTCCAAGGACCTGGTCCACTGGACGATCCTGGGCCACGTGCTGCCCAAGCTGACCTTCGCGCCCGAATACGACCTGCCCGGCCCCGTCCCCACCGACGACACCGGCGCGCGGATGCCGCGCGACCAGCGCACGTTCGGCCAGCGCTACGCCGGCGGCGTCTGGGCCCCGTCGATCCGCCATCACGGCGGGCGGTTCTACGTCTACTTCGCCACGCCCTACGAGGGCGTGTTCATGTCGACGGCGACCAAGCCCGAGGGGCCGTGGAGCGCGCCCGTGGCGGTGATCGCCGAAGCCGGTCTCGAAGACCCCTGCCCCTTCTGGGACGACGACGGCCAGGCCTATCTGGTCCACGGCAAGGTCGGAGCCGGGCCGCTGGTCCTCCACCGCATGGCGCCCGACGGCAAGTCGGTGCTGTCTGGCGGCAAGGTCATCGTCGAGGACGCCAAGGCCCTGCCCGTGCTGGAGGGGCCCAAGCTCTACAAGCGCAACGGCTGGTACTACATCTTCGCGCCGATCGGCGGGGTCGAGACCGGCCCGCAGGCCGTGCTCCGTTCGCGGAACATCTGGGGTCCCTACGAGCACCGCACGGTGCTGGCGCCGGGCAAGACGGCCTGGAAGGGCCCGCACCAGGGCGGCTGGGTCGAGACCCCGTCCGGCCAGGGCTGGTTCATCCACTTCAACAGCGCCGGCGCCTATGGCCGGATCGTCCACCTGCAGCCGGTGTCCTGGAAGGACGACTGGCCGGTGATGGGCGAGCCGATCCCCGGCGCCGGGCCCGACGAGACCGCTGGCCAGCCGGTGGCGCGGCACGCCATGCCGGATGTCGGTGGGCGCTTCCCGCCGGTCCAGCCCCAAACCTCCGACACGTTCTCGGCCAAGGCGCTGGGCCCGCAGTGGGAGTGGAACCACAATCCCGACGATCGCCGCTGGAGCCTGACGAAACGCCCCGGCTTCCTGCGCCTGACCTCGGCTCCGGCGCCGAACCTGGTCTCGGCCCGCAACACCCTGACCCAGGTTCTGCAGAGCGAGCATTCGATCGTCACCGCGCGCATCGACGCCGGCGGCCTGGTCGACGGCCAGCGCGCGGGCCTGGTGATGTTCGGCCAGGGGATCAGCTGGATCGGCGTCGCGCGGCGGGACGGCGTTTCGCGCGTGACCTTCTCATCGGCCGGCGTGGAGACCCCCGGTCCGACCCTGCCGGCCAAGGCCCTGGATCTGCGGGTCGAGGTCGCCGACCAGACCGCGCGCTACAGCTACAGCCTGGACGGGGGCAAGACCTTCACCACCCTGGGCGCGGCGGCCCCGCTGCGCTTCAGCTGGTGGAAGGGCGCCCGCCCGGCCCTGTTCACCTACAACGATCCGAACCAGGCGAAACCAGGCGTCGCGGACTTCGACTGGGTGACGGTCAAGGCGGTGAACCCGTGATCCGCCTGCGGACCCTGGCTGTCGCCGTCGCCCTGGCCGTCGCCCCCGGCCTGGCCTTTGCCCAGCCGATCGACCGCCTCGCCCTGGTCTCGCGCCACGCCCCGACCCTGACCGCCGTCGATCCGCACGCGCCGATGATGGTCGGCAACGGCAGCCTGGGGTTCACCGCCGACATCACCGGCCTGCAGACCTTTCCCGAACCGTACTCGCCCCTGGCCCCGCTGCTGACCATGGCCCAGTGGTCGTGGCACAGCTTCCCCAACCCCAAGGGCTATACCGAGGCCGACGGTCTGACGCCGGTCGACGTGCCCGGGCGCGGCCGCCAGCCCTATGCCTGGATGAAGGGCGGGCTGGAGAAACCCAACCCGGCCGACGCCTGGCTGCGCGAGAACCCGCACCACTTCTCCCTCGGCCGCATCGCCCTGGACCTGCGCGACGGCCAGGGCAAACCGGCCGCCTTCGCCGACCTGTCCCAGACCCGCCAGACCCTTGACCTGTGGACCGGCGCCCTGACCAGCACCTTCGTCTATGACGGCCAGCCGGTGAGCGTGGAGACCCGGGTCCAGTCCGACCGCGACGTCGTCCTGGTCGAGATCACCTCGCCCCTGGTGGCGGCCGGCCGGCTGGGCGTCACGGTGCGCTATCCCGGCGTGTCGGCGAACCTGAACCCCGACCCGTCCGACTGGACCCATCCCGAGCGCCACACAACCACCGTGGTGGGCCGCGCCCCGGGCCGGCTGGTCCTGTCGCGCCGCCTCGACGGCACTGTCTACGGCTCCAGCATCGACGCTCCAGGCGCGACGATCGCGGCCGACGGCCCCCACGCCTTCACGGTGCGCCCCGCGACGGGCGACCGGCTGGTGGTGATGGTCGGCTTCTCGAGGACCGCGAAGGCCCCGTCGCCCCTCGACTACGCCAAAGCCCGCGACGCCGTCACCGCCCATTGGCGGGACTACTGGTCCAAGGGCGGGGTCGTCGACTTCACCGGCAGCACCGATCCGCGCGCCCCCGAGCTGGAGCGCCGGGTGGTGCTGTCGCAGTACCTGCAGGCCCTGAACGGCGCTGGCGACACGCCGCCCCAGGAGGAAGGCCTGTTCTCCAACAGCTGGAACGGCAAGTTCCACCTGGAAATGCACCCCTGGCACTCGGCCCATTTCGCCACCTGGGGCCGCCCGGCCGAGCTGGAGCGCGGCCTGGACTGGTACCTCACCCACTTGTCCAAGGCCCAGGCCGAGGCCCGCCGGCACAAGGTCGAGGGCGCCTGGTGGCCGAAGATGGCGGGGCCCGAGGGCCGCAACAGCCCCAGCTCGATCTCGCCCTTCATCATGTGGCAGCAGCCGCACCCGATCCTGATGGCCGAGCTGGCCTTCCGGGCCCATCCCGGCCAGGCGACCCTGGCGCGCTACGGCGAGCTGGTCGACCAGACCGCCCGCCTGCTGGCGACTTGGCCGCGCTGGGACGCCGCCACCGGCCGCTACGTGCTGGGTCCGCCGATCATCCCGGTGCAGGAGAACTACGATCCCCTGACCACGGTGAATCCGACCTTCGAGGTCGAGTACTTCCGGCGCGGCCTGCAGACGGCCCAGGCCTGGCGCGTGCGCCGGGGCCTGCCGCGCGACGCGCAATGGGACGAGGTGATCGCCAAGATGTCGAAGGTCGCCGAGCGCGACGGCCTCTATCTGGCGACCGAAAGTTCGCCCGACCTCTGGCGCCAGGCCGCCTCGCCCGCCTGCGACGGCCACGCGACCGGAACCTGCGAGAACCGCGACCACCCGTCGTTCCTGATGGCCTATGGCCTGATCGGCGGCGACCGGATCGATCCTGAAACGATGCGCCGGACCCTCCGCGCCACCGAAAACCACTGGGACCTGCGCCAGACCTGGGGCTGGGACTTCCCGATGGTGGCCATGACCGCCGCCCGCCTGGGCGAGCCGGAGGACGCGGTCGACTGGCTGTTCAAGGACCTGAAGAACAACCAGTGGGGCGTCACCGGCATGACCCCGCGCGTCCATGCCGACGAACACGCCATCGCCTTCACGCCGGGCGCGGCCGGGGCCGGCCCGGACGGACCGGGCTATCGGCGCGCCGCCGAGACCTATTTCCCGTCCAACGGCTCGCTGCTGCTGGCGGTCGGCATGATGGCCGGCGGCTGGGACGGCTCAAAGGGCCCCGCCCCCGGCTTCCCGAAGTCGGGCTGGACCGTCCGCGCAGAGGGTCTCAAGCCCCTGCCCTGATCCGACCGTGACGCCCCACCGTCTCGACCTCCTCCCCGCCTCTTTCCCGGTTTGCTCCCATGACCACACCCATGACCCGGCCTCTGGTTTTTCACGACGACCGCCTGTTTCCGGCCGATGGGCGCACGCGGGAGATCGCGCGGGCGCTGTACGGCCAGGTCAAGACCCTGCCGATCATCAGCCCGCACGGCCACACCGATCCGGCCTGGTTCGCCACCAACGCGCCCTTCGAGGACGCCACTGATCTCTTGCTGGCGCCCGACCACTACCTGTTCCGCATGCTCTACAGCCAGGGGATCAGCCTGGACGCCCTGAAGGTCCGCTCCAAGGCCGGGGTCCCGAGCACCGACCCGCGCGAAGCGTGGCGCAAGCTGGCCGAGAACTTCTATCTCTTCCGCGGCACGCCCTCGTGGATGTGGCTCAACCACGTGTTCAGCCAGGTGTTCGGCTTCACGCAGTTCTTCGGCCCCGACAACGCCGACGACTATTTCGACCGCATCAACGAAGCCCTGGCCACCGAGGCCTTCCGGCCCCGGGCGCT